>NZ_JBFROV010000035.1:0-103478 GCF_041471725.1 Vibrio sp. 10N.261.51.F12
AGGGTGTTTTATACTTGTTTCGCGGTTTTCCCAACGCAGCAACTCAAGTGCGTTCATTTGATTGTCATTGACTGCAACCAACCAAACTAATATGGTGGAGGGAGATGGATTCGAACCATCGAAGGCAGAGCCGTCAGATTTACAGTCTGATCCCTTTGGCCACTCGGGAACCCCTCCAGGGTGTTTTATACTTGTTTCGCGGTTTTCCCAACGCAGCGACTCAAGTGCGGAGCGAATCATAGCAAACTTCATAAAGCTGTAAAGTTTTTTCTTAGCATTTTGAACTGAATGATGCCTTTTTGGACAGAGGTGCCTAAAAAGACAGTTTTATCCCCTAATTATTGACCAATAGCTTGCTTGCGCGAATGCCGTTTTACGCTTACACAACCGTTAACTTTGCTGTTTAAAAAGGACTAATCCTGTGTTGTGAGTGTTTTTTAAACGAACTAAGTTCATGATATGTGTATCAGGAAATGTTTTTCCTGTGGGAGATAAGAGCGCGGTCGCGTATTGTATGAAAAGTCTTCGGGCAGGTTTGATGATTGAATAAATGTAAATAAATAGTGGCAGTAAGATTTACACTTCTTGACGTTATATTGCTGATAAGCGGCTAGAATATCCATAGTTTCTATATTGAAAGACAAATACGATGAAAAAAAATAAAACAATAATCGGTTTGCTGGCACTGTCTATTCTTAGTGCATCTTCTGCAAGCTACGCAAAACGCGGCCCTGGGGCTCAAGCTATTTCCGTCGTCACGGAGACGGTTGCGATTCACCAAGTCTCTCAGTCTCTGTCATTAGTCGGTAAATTAGAAGCCGACCAATCGGTGGTTATTGCTTCTGAGGTTTCAGGCATCGTGGACGAGATACATGTCACGGCTAATGAAAAGGTGCCTCAAGGGCAAGTGTTAATACTGCTTAATGATGATAAAGCGCGAGCATCGGTTGCCGAGGCGAAGGCTTATCTGCGTGATGAAAAGCGAATACTAACGGAGTTTCAACGCCTTGCTTCAAGTAATGCGATTACAAAAACAGAAATCGATGCACAAAAGACCAGTGTTGATATTGCCAATGCTCGTTTAGATGCTGCCAATGCATCTCTGAACGATTTGCATATCGAGGCACCATTTTCTGGTACTGTCGGCCTGATTGATTTTAGTCGCGGTAAGCTCGTTAACGTGGGGACTGAGTTATTAACGTTAGATGACCTATCAGTGATGCAGCTTGACCTGCAGGTACCAGAGCATTACTTGTCGATGTTGGAAAAAGGCATGGCCGTCACGGCAAAGACATCGGCGTGGGGAAATCGACTGTTTGAAGGTGAGGTGGTTGCCGTTGATACACGCGTTAACCAAGAAACACTGAACTTGCGTGTGCGTATTCACTTCCAAAACCAAGAAAACCGCTTAAAGCCAGGCATGCTTGCGCAAGCTAATATGGCATTTCCTCCAATTGAAGCACCGATTATCCCCGTTCAGGCTCTTGAGTATTCGGGCACGAAACGCTTTGTCTATGTCATCGACGAGAATAACAAAGCACACCGCACTGAGGTCTTTTTGGGCGCGCGCGTTGGCAACCAAGTCGTGATTGAACAAGGTGTCGAGATTGGTCAACGAATCGTTGTGCAGGGTATCGTCAACATGCGTGATGGATCCTCAGTTCAAGAAGTGAAAGCTGAGCCTACGGCTCAACGTACAGAAACCATGACCGAAATAGTTAGCGAGAAGGAAGCGAGCTAATGCTTTTATCGGATATTTCAGTAAAACGCCCTGTCGCTGCGGTCGTATTTAGCCTGCTTCTATGTGTATTTGGTCTGGTGTCATTCAATAAGCTGGCGGTGCGTGAAATGCCAGACATTGAAAACCCAGTGGTGTCGATTTCAACGCGTTATGAAGGCGCATCAGCGACCATCATTGAAAGCCAGATCACCTCGACAATTGAAGATCAGCTTTCCGGCATCAGTGGTATTGATGAAATTGAGTCGGTCACTCGAAATGGGATGTCACGAATCACCGTAACGTTTGAACTCGGTTATGACTTGAATTCTGGGGTGAGCGATATTCGTGATGCTGTTGCTCGAGCGCAACGTTCGTTGCCGGATGAAGCCGACGATCCACTTGTCTTCAAAAACAACGGCAGTGGAGAGGCCTCCGTTTACATCAACCTTAGCTCATCGGTCATGGACCGAACTCAGCTTACGGATTATACCAACCGCGTCTTATTAGACCGCTTTAGCCTAATTTCAGGTGTCAGTTCGGTTGATATTTCTGGTGGGTTGTACCAAGTGATGTACATCAAGCTAAAGCCGGCTTACATGGCGGGACGCGGCGTGACAACCGACGACATTACCTCCGCGCTGAGTTCTGAGAATATAGAACGCCCAGGGGGAGAAGTCCGTAACGATGCGACGGTGATGTCGGTACGAACTGCCCGAGCGTATAACACGCCGGTGGATTTTGAATACTTAGTGGTGAAGCGCGCGAGCGATAATACGCCGATTTACCTTAAAGATGTCGCTGATGTTTACATTGGTGCGGAAAACGAGAACTCGACATTTAAGAGTGACGGTGTTGTCAATGTCAGTATGGGCATTGTGCCGCAATCCGATGCGAACCCTTTGGAAATGGCCGACTTAGTCCATAAAGAAGTCGAACGCATGCAGCAGTTCTTGCCTGAAGGCACGCGCTTGGCCATTGACTATGACTCAACAGTATTTATCGACCGCTCGATTTCCGAGGTCTACAACACCTTGTTCATTACAGGATGTTTGGTCATATTGGTCCTGTATATCTTTATAGGGCAAGCGAGAGCAACATTAATTCCTGCCGTTACCGTGCCGGTATCCTTGATTGCATCGTTTATTGCTGCGTACTTTTTCGGTTTTTCAATCAACCTAATTACCCTGATGGCATTGATTCTATCGATAGGGCTGGTTGTGGATGATGCTATCGTCGTGGTCGAAAATATCTTCCATCACATCGAAAAAGGTGAACCGCCGTTATTGGCGGCTTACAAAGGGACCCGTGAAGTTGGCTTTGCCGTCGTGGCAACCACACTCGTGTTGGTGATGGTTTTCCTACCCATCTCATTTATGGATGGCATGATCGGACTGTTGTTTACAGAATTTTCCGTATTGCTGGCCATGTCGGTGATTTTTTCATCATTAATCGCCTTAACGCTTACGCCAGTACTTGGTAGCACGATCTTAAAAGCGAACGTGAAACCGAATCGATTTACCCAATTGGTTGATAAAGGTTTTAGAAAACTAGAGCGTGGTTATAAACGCGCGCTAGGGCAAGCGCTGCGCTTTCGATGGATGGCACCTGTCGTCATTTTGGCCTGCGTTGGGGGAAGCTTTCAATTGATGCAGCAGGTTCCAGCTGAGCTTACGCCGCAAGAAGACCGAGGGGTAATCTTTGCGTTTGTTCGTGGTGCAGATGCCACCAGCTACAACCGCATGGCGGCCAACATGGATGATGTAGAAGAGCGACTCATGCCTTTACTCGGGCAAGGGTTCCTTAAGTCATTCAGCATTCAGTCACCAGCGTTTGGTGGTAATGCGGGCGACCAAACTGGTTTCGTTATCATGATCCTTGAGGATTGGAATGACCGAGATGTGACCGCGACAGAAGCACTCGGACAGGTGCGTAAAGCGCTGACAGGGATTGCCGATGTACGTGTCTATCCGTTCATGCCTGGATTTAGAGGTGGGTCTAGTGAGCCGGTTCAGTTCGTGATTGGTGGTTCCGATTATGCAGAGCTGCAAAAATGGGCGGACCTATTAGAGCAGCGTGCTGATGCCTCTCCGATGATGGAAGGAGCAAGTACAGATTACTCTGAGAAAACGCCTGAGTTGGTTGTGACGATTGATCGTGAGCGAGCCGCGGAGCTAGGGATTAGCGTTGCGGATATCTCTGATACCCTTGAGATCATGCTTGGTGGTAAAAGTGAGACTACCTATGTTGAGCGTGGTGAAGAGTATGATGTTTATCTACGCGGAGATGAAAACAGCTTTAACAACGCCGCCGATCTCAGCCAAATTTATATGCGGACTCAATCTGGTGAGTTAGTGACCTTGGACGCCGTGACCGATATTGATGAAGTGGCATCGTCGACTCGACTGTCTCACTACAATAAACAGAAAGCGATCACGATTAAGGCGAACTTGAACGACGGTTATACCCTAGGAGAAGCGTTGGACTTTATGGACCAACAAGCGATAGAAATGCTTCCAGGCGATATCTCCATCAGCTATGCAGGAGAGTCAAAAGACTTTAAAGAAAACCAGTCGAGCATTTTTGTTGTGTTTGCGTTGGCATTGCTGGTTGCTTACTTGGTCCTTGCTGCGCAGTTTGAGAGCTTTATTAACCCGCTCGTGGTGATGTTTACTGTGCCGATGGGGGTGTTTGGTGGTTTCCTTGGCTTAGTCATTATGCAACAAGGGCTCAATATCTACAGCCAGATTGGTATGATTATGCTCATCGGTATGGTGACTAAAAACGGTATTTTGATTGTCGAGTTTGCGAATCAACTTAGAGATAAAGGCATTGCTTTTGAGCAGGCGATCATTGACGCATCAGCGAGGCGTTTACGTCCTATTATGATGACAGCGTTTACCACGTTGGCTGGCGCAATCCCACTGATTGTGTCGACGGGCGCGGGCTATGAAAGTCGTGTTGCTGTTGGTACGGTGATCTTCTTTGGCATGGCGTTTGCGACCGTGGTGACCTTGTTTGTCATTCCTGCGATGTACCGCTTGATCTCGGTGAAAACACAATCCCCAGGTCATGTTGAGGCTGAACTGAATAAGGCACTCGATAAAGACGTGAAAGCGCGCAGCAGCCACGGTTAGGTTTTCTCCAAGCGAATAACGTGTTTATTACGATTAAAAATGCCCAGCAAATGCTGGGCATTTTTTGCTTTGTTGGGTACTCTTGAGTAATAAAACTCACCATCAAAAGGAAAGTAAAGTGGCTGATTTTAAATATAAAGCGCTCTCTCAAGAGCAACAAGATAAGCTCGACGCGGCGGTATTTCGTCGCTTGCTCGCCCACCTAGATGCCAATAAGGATGTTCAAAACATCGACTTGATGATCCAAGCAGGATTTTGTCGAAACTGTTTTAGCAAATGGTATAAGGCGGAAGCAGAAAAATCTGAGCTGGATCTGGATATTGATGATGCTCGTGAGCGCGTTTATGGCATGACGTATGACGAGTGGAAACAAAACCATCAACCTAAGGCAACGCCAGAGCAGCTAGCGGCATTCGAAGCCAAACAAAAATAGCCGTTATCACACCTAGCCGCGCTTTATTTATGCGCAAGTCATATCAAGAAAGTGGCGGCAGGTGTTTCGTAATGCGCTCCTTTTTAATAACACTACTTCCTTGTTAGTAATACTCTCCCAATGTCTGTCCTTCACTATTTGTCCTAACGCCCTTGTAACACTGAGCTTGGCTATACCCTAATCGGGGTACCCGGATTGGTGGTAATCACAACTTATTCGCCACGTTATTTATAATTTCGCATCGAGTGTTAGCGTAGCGAATATAAGAATAAGCAGTGATGGGTAAAGGGTTGTATGTTTGTATCCAAGAAAAAATTAGCAGCAACGCATCAAAAAATGCTGGCTGAGAAAGCAGAAAAAGAAGTATTAATGTTGCGTATTGAAGCGCTGACCCAACAGCTTGAGATTAAACAAGCGGAGGTCAAGGATCTCCACATTACGTTAACAGATCAAAAAACACGCTCTCGTCGCTTCTTAGGTATGGTTGTCCCACATCTTGTTAATGCTGCACAGAGCATTGAATGTGCCAACAACGATTTGATTGAACAAAGCGATCAGTTGCAAAATAAGTTGGGCATCTTTGAGTCTACGCAGCATCAGCTTGAAGCGATGTTCCGCTCCCTTGAGCTTGTATCTGAGTCGTCGGCAGAGAGTAAGGGCACTGTGAATGCACTGCAGATGCTAACGGCTGATATCAGTCAGTTCATCAGTATCATTCAACAAATCTCGGAACAAACCAATTTATTGGCCTTGAACGCGGCGATCGAAGCGGCGCGAGCAGGAGAGCATGGACGTGGATTTGCGGTGGTCGCGGATGAGGTTCGCTCATTAGCAGGGCGAGCCAATGAAGCCGCTAGTGAGATTTCAGGTCTTGTTGAGCGGATTGAATCTAGCACTAACCTAGCGGGTGAAAACATCGAAAAAGTCTCGACGCAAGTTGCCGATGCCTCTGTAGGTGCTGCGGAGATAGTACAAGACACTCAGTCAATACTGTCGCTTTCATCGAACACCGTGGATGTTATCTATAAGAGTACCGTGGATATATACGCCTCTAGCGGGATCGCTCAGTATACCAATATGTGGACCACCGCCCATGCCAAACTCATTGGCGCTGATTATGACCGGGCCTTGTTACTCACCAGTGAACTTGAGACGACGTTTGGCTTGGTTGTTGCGAATCATGAAGAGACACGTCAATTGGCGAAAGTGGGCGGACCGCTAGAATATTTTTCCGTTAAGGCGAGATCGTTTCATGATGGGTTACGCTTGATCGAGGAGGATGAAAGCGACTTACTGGTCGTCGAGCAGTTGGACCAATCTTATCAAGACCTTGTCTCTTACATTACGGCGGCGCAAATGAAGGTTAAGCACTCTTACCGTCGTTAGGTGATGTGTTTCGTCTAGATAGAATGGAAAGCTTAGTTAACGTGCGCATGAGCTCATTCATAGTCAAAGTAACCTGACCAGCGTCGACATAGCAAAAGGAGTGACTCAGTCACTCCTTTTTGAAACATTGAGCTTGTTAGCTTGTTAGCTTGTTAGCTTGTGCCTTAGCGACGAGGCGTTTATTAAGCGCTGCACTCACCTGTCGCTTCAAATATTTCAAGCTTTTCAAGATAGGGTTGCAAGTCACCAATATTATTACGAACCCATTCTGGATTGTAATAGGTGTCAAGGTAGCGCTCACCACTGTCACAAAGAAGCGTGACGATCGAGCCAGTTTCGCCCCGTTTTTTCATTTCACAAGCAAGTTGCAGTGCACCAAATAAGTTGGTACCGGTTGACGCGCCAACCTTGCGTCCTAAGACTTTCTCTAACCAATGGATAGTCGCAACACTGGCTGCATCAGGAATGGTACGCATTTCATCGACAACACCCGGAATAAAGCTTGGCTCGGCGCGAGGGCGACCAATGCCTTCAATCTTACTGCCACAATCGCCGGTAACATTCTTATTACCCGTTTTATAATATTCGTGGAAAACCGAGTTTTCTGGGTCAACGACACACAGTTTAGTATCGTGCTTTTGGTAGCGGATAAAGCGGCCTATCGTAGCCGATGTGCCACCGGTTCCTGGGCTCATCACAACCCATGTCGGGATAGGATGATCTTCTAACTCCATTTGGCTAAAAATAGAGTTGGCGATGTTGTTATTTCCACGCCAGTCAGTTGCACGTTCTGCATACGTAAATTGATCCATATAATGACCATTGAGTTCGTCTGCAAGACGGCGAGATTCCGCATAGATTTGGTCAGAACGATCAACGAGGTGCGCTTTACCACCATAGAACTCAATCTGTTCGATTTTTTTGCATGCGGTGCTCTTTGGCATAACAGCGATAAAGGGGAGTCCGAGCAATCGTGCGAAATAAGCTTCTGACACCGCCGTACTGCCTGATGAAGATTCAATAACCGTTGTCTCTGGACCAATCCAACCATTACAGATCGCATACAAGAACAAAGAGCGCGCTAAGCGGTGCTTGAGTGAACCTGTCGGGTGTGTACTTTCATCTTTTAGATACAGATCGATGCCATCGATGCTTGGTAGATCAAGCTTAATGAGATGGGTATCAGCAGAGCGTTGATAGTCTGCTTCAATTTTACGAATTGCGTTGTTTATCCATTGATGATCAGTGCACATAGTTAGGCTTCCTAAAGGTTTGTCTCTATGATTGTAATTTACCTATATTTAGGGAGAAAAACTTTGCTATATTTACTGTGATAATTAGCTTTAATAGCATTATTTTCTCTTTTGGGTGGTTTAATGGAAATTGATAGTATCGACAAAACGTTACTGGGATTGCTGCAACAAGACAGTACATTGTCGTTGAGCGAATTGGCGGAAGCCGTCAACCTTACGACAACGCCTTGCTGGAAAAGGCTAAAGAAGCTTGAAGAAAATGGCATTATTGCTAAGCGTGTGGCCCTGTTAAATCCAGAGTCATTAGGGTTATGTTTTACGGCATTCGTGCAGATTAAAACGACGAATCATTCTCATGAGTGGTACAAGGAATTTGTCGATACGGTCTCTTTATTCCCTGAGGTGATGGAGTTCTACCGCATGGCGGGGGAATACGACTACATGTTAAAAGTCTTAGTAAAGGACATGAAGTGCTTCGATGACTTCTATAAAAAATTAGTAAACAGTATTGATGAGCTTTCTAACGTGACCTCTACCTTTGCGATGGAGCCCTTAAAGTACACGACAGCACTGCCTATTCGCTAATAGAACGCTTGTCCGTTGAGGGCTTAGCCATCAGTGAGTAAGTAAGTGAGTGAGTAAGTGACTTTAGCGTCGGTCACGGGTTTTCATTTGTATCGTCGTTATTTATCGGCTTTGTATTTAATTAGTCATCTGGCTCTCAACTCTTTTCTGGGTACCTTGCCTACGTCGAGTAATCGCTCTATAAATACAGTCACTCTCCATGACGTTTCGACTTACGTCAATAAAGACAAGGAACGTCGATATGCTTCATCAATGTTTGGTCTCGATTAAAAAGCCGTTTATTAAAATGGTGCCCGTGCCCACACCTATTTGCATTTCTGGGCTAGGAAAGGTCAACGATATTGCTGATGTTTGCCGCGATCTGTTGGTTACATCGCCTTGTATTGTGACTGATGGTAGCCTTATGAAGCTTGGGCTACTTGATGGCTTATTACGTTCACTCGATGACGCTGGAGTGGTTTATTCTATCTTTGATGCAATAACACCAGATCCCGATTTTGATATGGTGAGGCGTGGTGTCGTCCATTATCAGCAACACGTTAATGATGGCGTCATTGCTTTCGGGGGTGGCTCAGCCATTGACTGTGCCAAGGCAATCGCAGCCAGTGTGAAGACCAATAGAGATGTTGCTAGGCTACCTGGGCTGTTAAAAGTGCATCGGCGCTTAATGCCCATTATCGCCATTCCCACAACCGCAGGAACGGGTTCAGAGTGCACAGTTGCGGCGGTAGTGAGCGATGTGAAAGCACGTAAAAAACGCTCGATAACCGATCCGTCACTAGTGCCTAAAGTCGCGATTCTTGACCCAAGCCTAATGATTGGGCTACCTGCTCAAGTGACTGCGGAAACGGGTATTGATGCATTGACTCACGCAATAGAGTCTTACCTCTCTGGGTATGCAAATAGTCAAACCCGAGCGTGGTCAGTCGGTGCGATTAATAAAATCGTTAACCACTTGCCGGATGCTTATCATCATGGCGGTAACGTGCCTGCACGTGAGCAAATGGCTCTGGCAAGCTTTGAAGCAGGCTTAGCATTTACACGTACATATATTGGTTATGTTCACGCGATCGCTCATCAATTAGGGGCTTTTTATCATGTCCCCCATGGGCGAGCGAACGCGATTGTCTTACCGCATGTGCTTCAATTTATTCAACACAGAGATAACGCTCGACTGACACAGCTTGCGATAGAACTGGGCTATAAAGACACAGTCGAACTGAGTGTATCCCAGCAACTGAATACCGCGATCACAACTCTGCTGGATACCGTTGGTATTCCTAAAACGGTAAAAGAGTTAACGGTACAAGATATTCCGCGCATTGCCGAACAAGCAATAAAAGAAGCCTTTGGTGAGTACCCTGTTCCAGAGGTTATGTCGTTGTCGGAGTGCCAACAAATATTAGAAAAACTTGTCGATGAAGGAGTCGAATAATGAGTCAAGTAGAGCTCAATGAAACACAGATGCGTGAACGATTTCACGAGCAACAACAGGCATTTAAAGAGTCTCCTTTTATTAGTCGTGAATTGAGGCTTAATAACCTGTCTAAACTAGAGCGTATTATTCGTGATAATCAGGCTTTATTTTGTGAAGCGATTGCAAAAGATTTTGGCCATCGGTCTTCAACAGAGACGGCATTGCTCGAGTTTTTCTTTTCTATTGATGGCGTGGTTGACGCAAGGAAAAATCTCAAAAAATGGATGAAACCCAAAACCCGTCATACCGCAATTTGGTTTAAACCCGCTAAAAACCGCATTATGCCTCAGCCTATCGGTGTGGTCGGGGTGATTGTCCCGTGGAACTACCCATTATTTTTATCCATTGGACCGATGACCGCAGCGCTCGCAGCAGGCAACCGGGTGATGGTGAAAATGTCGGAAAACTCTCAGCACCTTTGTCGCGCGCTTGCTCAAGCGTTCTCGTCTTCCTTTACTGAAGACGAAATCTGTTTCATTGCTGAGAGTGGAGATACGGGGCCGGCATTTTCCAAGCTGGCGTTTGATCACCTTATCTTTACTGGCTCGGGGGCGACAGGGCGCAAGGTCATGGCGTCAGCAGCAGAAAATTTGACGCCCGTAACCTTAGAGCTAGGGGGGAAGTCACCGACCATTATTGCGTCTGATTATGATGTCAAAAAGGCGATGAAGCGTATCCTGACCGGCAAGATGTATAACTCGGGTCAGACATGTGTGGCACCTGACTACTTATTTGTACCTGAAGAGAAGCTAGATGCTGTCGTGAAATCGGCAAAATCGATTGTAAAAAAACGCTTTAAAAGTATTGAGCATCGAGATTATACGGCGGTGATTGATGCGGTTTCTTTCCAGCGACTATCAGACACGCTGCAGTCTGCAAAAGAGGGCGCAGGCGAAGTTATCAACCTGATTCCAGACAGTGAGCCGGATGCTGAAACTCGACGTTTTCCGATTCATCTCGTGGTCTCTCCAGCGACAAATGAACCCGTGATGACGCGAGAAATCTTCGGGCCTATTTTACCTATATTGACGTATAAAACGATGGATGATGTGTACCACTTTATTAGTGAGCGCGATCGTCCATTAGCGCTGTATTTGTTTTCAAACGACAAAGCGCTACAAAAAACCACGCTGGAAAACACCTTGTCGGGTGGGGTCACCATCAACGATGTGATGCTGCATGTTGGCCAACACGATTTGCCATTCGGAGGGGTGGGGCCTAGTGGAATGGGGCATTATCATGGTCGTGAGGGCTTCAACAGTTTGTCTAAAATGCGCCCCGTCATGGTACAAGGCAATATCGCCGCAACCGGGTTTCTTAGCGCACCTTATTCAGGCTTTAGCCGCCGCATGATTAATTTTTTGATTAACAGAAAGTGGGGTAAATACCCGAACTAATTCCCTTAATTAAGTAGGAGTAAGCCGAATAGCAGCGAAAAAAAAGCCAGTAGAACGTCTACTGGCTTTTTAGCTTTCGTTATATATGAGCGGAAGGGTAACGCTCAATATTAGTCGTATTACTCGCCAAATCGCATCACGCCTTCCTGTACCGTTGAGGCAACTAAGTCACCTTGCTGGTTGAATATTTCGCCGCGGACTAAACCGCGTGAGTTGCTCGCGGTGGGGCTATCAATGCAATACAACAACCACTCATCAATCTTCACCGGACGATGGAACCACATTGAATGGTCAATGGTGGCCAGTTGAAATTTAGGTGTCATCATGGAAACCGCATGTGGATGCAACGCTGTGGTTAAGAAGCGCCAGTCAGAAGCGTACCCTAATAAGTATTGGTGTATTAAAGGGCTTTCTGGGACTTCACCATTGGCTCGTATCCAAAGCTTTTGGGTAGGCTCGGCTTTCTCAGGCTTAAGAGGGTTGATCACCGTAACCGGTCGCACCTCAATCGCTTCTTCACTGCAAAAGACTTCACGAATTTTTGGTGGCAGAAAATCCGCAATACGCGCCGCTAACTCAGACTCAGAAGCGTAGTTCTCTGGCCCCTCGACAGAAGGCATCTCAGTTTGATGCTCAAAGCCAGGAGCATGACCGTGATAGCTGGCCGTGAGGTAAAAAATGGGGCGACCATTTTGAATGGCTTTGACTCGTCGTGTACTGAAGCTTCTCCCATCACGCAGGTTTTCGACATCATAAATAATGGGCTTATCTGCATTACCAGGGTAGAGAAAATAGCTATGAAAAGAGTGAACGGTGCGATCATCTGGCACGGTGTAACGGGCGGCTGACAATGCTTGGCCGATTACTTGTCCGCCATACACTTGTGGTAGTCCGAGGTGTTGGCTTTGGCCTCGAAACAAGCCTTTGTCCAGTGTTTCTAATTGAAGCAGTTCCAGTAATTCGCGTAATGGTTTACTCATAAATTCACTTATACTCAATGTTGATACTGTCAGTGTGGATTTTGTCTGTTTGTTCGTCAAGCTATGCGCTAACTTGATTCTAGGGACACCTTGTAGGAATGGTAGTAAACCGGCTTACGTTGATTGTTTTTGTTCAACGTAAGGGTAAATTTCTGATATCTTTAATTTTATAGAGGCTGGCATCGACCAGTAACATGTGGCGAGTTAATAGAGAGGCGTTATGAAAAAGATACTAACAGGTTTAATGACAACGGCACTTGGATTAGCGTTAGTTGGGTGTCAAACCGCCCCAACATCTGAAACAACAGCACCGTCGCAGGCGGCTATGGAAAAGAGCATGATGTCAGTAAAAGGGTCGGTGGCTTACCGTGAGCGAATTGCCTTACCGCCGAACGCTGTTGTAACGGTTAAACTTCAAGACGTATCACTGGCCGACGCACCTGCCACTATGATAGCGGAACAGACATTTGAGACGGATGGTGCACAGGTTCCATTTGATTTTGAACTGAGTTACAACGCCGCCGATATTGATAGCAGACATCGATACAGTGTCAGTGCTCGTATTGAAGTTGATGGGAAGCTGCGCTTTATCAACGACACCGCTTACCCGGTTATTACCGATCAAAATAAAACACAAGAAGTGAACCTATTACTTATTGGAGTACAAGGTAAATAGCTCTTGGCATAAAGGGCCCTTATGTTAGGGCTCTTTAGTTATCGGGATCATTAGACCGCTACATCGAAAACTTTAGCCGTAATAGGCGTAGTTCAATTCCTTTAAGGCTGCCAGCCAAATTTCTTCAAACTTATTTTACCAGTGGCGGTGAACACCACGCCTTCTTCCATCAAAATAGCGCGTTGAACACTAAAACGATCGCCACTCAATGAAATCTCACCTTTACCATTAATCACTCGGTGCCAAGGTAGGGCGCTGCCTTTAGGAAGGTTGCTTAACGCCTTACCTACCTGCCTTGCATAGCCCGGATAGCCAGCCATTTTTGCAATCTGCCCGTACGTTGTCACACTTCCGAGTGGAATTTGGTGAATCACAGCAAAGATTTGTGTCCGAAACTGTTCCATACTGAATATTGTCCTAGTTCATTGTGCCATGGATCGGTATAGGGAGGAGCGATGGTATTTTCAGTGTTTCAGTTCATAATCACAAGTCTTCTTGCAATGGTTTGCGCCAGAGCAATCAGTGTAACGGAAGGGGATATTCCAGTGTTAGCACTGATGATCCCCGCGCTTTGGATACTTCCACAAGGAGGAGTGGCCGGTTTAGCGTTATTGGCCTCTATGGTCGTGTACGGATTAACGCTACCCATGCAAACCATCGCGATGTCTATCGCCGTGTGGATATTGTTGCCAGTGTTTATGGTGGCGTCGTCCAGACGAAGTAATATTTGGATTGTTTGCTTGGTTGGGCTTATCGTTATTACATTAAACGTTGGGCTAATGATGACGCAATTGGCTGGGAAGTTAGGGGGAACCCCAATGGTGACCCTTGTTCAAAGCTTCGCTGTCTTTGTCGCTTGGTATGCGGCAAGCCATTGGAAAGGCAGTAATCAACACAGCTGGTGGTCGTTGGCTTTGATACTCCCTATTTGGGCGGCAGGGTTGCCACACGCGGCACTTATCGCGCTGTGCTTTACAGGGATGCTTGCTTCAATGGAAAGCCTAGGGAAACTTAAAACCTTCCGCTGGAACAAATTATTATGTTGGACCTTGCCGAGTGTGGGTTTCGCCGCCCTAGTGGTTGTACCGGGTGTCGATGTGCCTAAGCCGGTGTTTGTTGTCTGGCTTTGCTTACTAGGCACCGCGTGGATGACTGACTATATCTTACGAAGTGATCATGAGAACCAAGAGCCTTAAGTAAAAAGAGTAACCTTGGTTGATGTACACAGGCGTTAAAGTTAGCTTTAACGCCTTTTTGTTTAATCTATAGTCACTTAAACCGCAGTTCTGCTAAAAATGCCGTTCAGCTATTGCATTCAATGCGCCTATACCTGATAATCCTTTCCACGATTTGGCGTTAGCGCAAAATCAACAGAATCTATGGAGGCCCTGGTCCTCCCGCAACAATAGTTCGTGAACTCGGTCAGATCCGGAAGGAAGCAGCCGCAGCGGATGACTTGTGTGCCGGGATGTGGCTGGGGCTTCCACCCTTCTGATGTTTGCAAAATAACTTATATCTATAGCACTCCTTTCTATACTAAATCTCCTTAAAGTACTCAGTTTCACCCTCTACCTTTACTCTTTATCCCATTAGATCAATAGCAATTCCTCTACTATACCTACTAATACCAGTTTCGTTTGATGTGGTGTTGGATGTCTGCAATCGTCAAAGTTCAAGCTCAGGTTAAAATTGACCATTCAGGTTTAATGCTCGACATCCCTGTATTAATGACAGATCAGGGCGTTTTCGATCCCCTGCTTGAGTACATCGTTAGCCAGTCTCACATCAAAAGCCTTCCTTGGATGAACCGAGTTGTGTTTGCATGCCAGTTGTTACTGGAATATATGGAAGCCAATCGGGGACTATTCTCAGAGCCAAGCCTTTTATTTCAATCTTTTGTCCAGCGACTATCATCAGGCACTATCGACAAAGAAGGGTTTGATTCCTCTGGTTTGTTTTGGTTGCCGAGGTCAGTTTCCAACGTCAACCAGCTGCTGTCGGCATTGAATGGATTAACGGATTGGCTCTCTATCCATAAAAATACAAGCAGTCTTAACGATTTTGAAGAAGCTACCTCTCACCAAGAACGACTCAATTACGCGGCGTGGCATAAGAGAAATCAACATGACTTTCTGGGTCATATCAAAAAAAATTCGCTTCCAGATCTACTTAAAAGAGTAAGAAAAGTTCGCGGAAAAAAAGATGTGATTAAAGTGGATGGTGATGCGATTTCGTTTCCCGAACAGCTATTTAAACCATTTTTTATCGACGGTGTCGGCAGTGCGAAAGATTCAAGAGTGGCTATTCGCGATCAATTGATTTTACTGTTGATGCACGGGGCTGGGGTTAGAGAAAGTGATGCCCTGCACTTGTGGGTTGATGATGTGTTTCTTGATCCAATGAACTCTGACAGTGTGACCGTTCGTTTATACCATCCTGAAGATGGCAAAGCCCCCAATCATTGGGTCGGCAGAAAACGGCAAAGTACCCGCTCGGCCTATCTCGCCGAAAAGTATCACCTAACACCACGAAATAAACTTACAGGCACCGCCAGAGTCGGTTGGAAAACCAAGGTGGTCGATCATGATGATAACTACATTCAACTTCATTGGTTTCCGTCTTATTACGGGGAGGTGTTTGCTTATCTATGGCAGCAATACTTAATGGCCTTGCTTCCTATTCAGCGAGATCACCCTTACGCTTTTGTTTCTTTTGCAAGAAAGCAACTGGGTAACGCATTAACGCTAAATGCATTCAATCAAAGCTATGCGGCGGGTATGGGAAGAATTGGTCAAATCGCATCGAAGCCGGAAGGTCGCTCGCCTCATGGCCATCGCCATGCCTATGGAAGACGGATGTCGAATGCCGGGGTGGATGTGCGATTCATCAAGAAAGCACTGCATCATTCTTCTCTTTTATCTCAGTCGATTTACACGCAGCCAGGCGTTCGTGATGTCACACTTGCTTGCGAGCGCGCCACGCAAAAGCTAGATGGTCAGCAGTATGCGAATTTTAAGCAAGATGTGGAGTTGAGCTGGGAAACCATTATGGAATCTGGGTTTGAAGATATTGATCCTGATGGTTTATTTTCAGGTAAAGTGCCAAAATTTGGGAAGCGAGCCTCATGAAATCAACAGACTATGAATTTAATTGGTTCACCGAAAAGAATGGTACGGGTTGGGATACGTGGCGAGAAGTTGCGGCGACGTGGTTACACCAAAACAAATATGGCATTGATCATAAAAAGAATGCGTTGGACAGGTTTTTGGGTGAATATTTAGTTCCGAAGTTCATTGTTGATCCCGTCGAGTTTTTCGAAATGGGTCCGCAAGATTATGAGCAGTTTCTTAGTCAATTCGAATTGTCGGAAGGCTATAGGGTTCGACAAAACAATGAGGTGTGCTCGTTTATCGATTGGGTGATAACCACCTATTATTCACAACCGGATGATGACGGTGAGTTGGTTGCCATGTTCAAAAACCCTTTTCAAAAAGGGTCTAATCCAGTTAAAAATCAAGAAACGGTCTACAACGCTTTACCTTATACCTACATTAAACGGTTGCGAAAAATTCTTTGCCCGATTGAAAGAGGCAGCTTTTTAGACTGGAAATGGGCGATTGAGCAAAGTGACGCATTTATCTCAAATGGTCGGCATCAAAGAGATTGGTTTATTGTTGACGGCTCTGCCATTGATAAAGGTGACCCTGACTGTGTATGGCGGAAAATTAAAGTAGATAAACCTCGCAGTATTAGAATTGACGGAGTGCTAACGCCGTTTAAGGAAGGTGATCACTTTTATGTGATTTGGTCACCCGTCCGCGCAATGGCGCTGTACCTAAAATTACAGCTTCCATTACGTACTTTTCAGGTTCGCATGCTTGATTCTGGTGAAGCCGATACGTGGCGCTACGAGAGTGGAAGCTGGGTTGCCAATGAAATGAATGAGTTTGCTGAAGGCAGTGAAAAGCGCCCTTGGCAAAAAGGTATTTTTCACCGAATCATCACACCTGATATTGGTGATGTAATGATAGGTCTCTATATAAACACTAATAAGACCGCCGATAAAAATAAGGATGAAATTACGAGAGGTTATGTGATCCCTTGGCAGCATGAAGAAGTCTTATATTGGCTAGAGAAGCTGCGAAACTGGCAGCAGAAATACAACCCCATAACTAAGCCGACTTCTATCCATAAGCTTGATTATAAGCACTTTGGAAGTACCAAAACGGATATTCAACGAAATGAGATCGGTGATATTTGTTTTTTGTTTCGTAATGCCGCCGCTGCTCAGCACAGTGAAAAGGAAATGCCGATCACTCAAGGGTATTTGAACACGCTTTGGGTAAGTTTGATGGCGGAACTTGAAACCAAGGTTCAAAAAGATGATCACACACTAATAGATGGCAGCAAAGTTCATTTCATTGACCCTGCTAATCATCGTAAGACACTATTTCCGTTACATTCGTTACGCGTTTCTCTGATCACCTGCTACACCATTGAAGGTGAAATCCCAGCGCCGGTGTTATCTAAGTTATTGGTCGGTCACAGTCGACTCATCATGACCATGCATTACACAAAAGTATCCCCAGTGATGATGGCAAAAAAGATGAAGGCAGCGGAAAACAAGATTGAAGAACAAAACGATGCGACGTTGCATTCATTCCTGGTCAATAAATCGATAGAAGAGATTGGCTTACAATCTGCTTATACCGATATAGAGTCTCTTCGAACAGTATTAAGGGTTCGAAACCCCGCAGGGTGGCAAGAAAAAGCGATAGGTATTTGTTTAGCGGGTGGGAACACAACGCCATTAGTAGAAAGTACCTCCACAGCAGGGTGTTGGAACGGAGGGGAAAAACTAAAGAAAGCGAATCGTAACCAAGCGGATTTGTATGGCCCCGTTCCTCATGGTATTGAAAACTGCGTCCGCTGCCGTTGGTTTATTACCGACATTAAATACCTCCATTCATTAACCGCCCATTTCAATAATCTTAGCTATCACGCGTCAGAATCAGCCAAAATCGCTGCAGAGTTAGAAGCCGAGCAAGCGGTGTTATTAGATGAAGAATACTTCTGTGAAGTGAACAATGAGCCGTTCCAGAAGTATGAATACTTACATCAAATAGACCGAAGAATTGAAAAACAAAAAATTGATGCGGATGAATACTGTAAAGATTTGGTCGCCTGTTTTCAGATAATTCGTAAGCTTATTCGCATCGAAGAACAGCGGCTCCCCGATGACACCGTCGATAAAGTCATCGCAATCGGATCACATACGGAGATCTCTCCGTTCTTTAGCTTTGTTGACACAGAGTCAGAATTTCGACAATTGATACAGTTATGCGATGACGCCGAAATTTACGCGGATCTGCGAGATGATTTAAGAAAAACGCCAGCGATTGGTCATCGATCAAACAAGTTAAATTCAATGCTCATGCAGTCGGGTTACATGCCATTTTTGATGCAGCTTGATGATGAAACTCAGCTCTTAGCGGGTAATGCAATGATTAATGCCATGCTCAAAGCGACAGGAGAGCTTGATAAAACCAAGGCGATGGGCCTCATCGCATCGTATCTTGATACGGAAACGTATTTACAAGACGCGGGTTTATTAGAGGTAGGCGTAAAGGCTATTGAGGCGCAAACGGGAATCAATATGTTACGCCTTGCTGACTTGTCGAAAAATAAAATGGGAGTAATTAAAAATGGCTAACCCAGTGGACCCGCACATTATTCTGGAAGAACTATGTTCCAGCGCGACAGCCCGTACAACGACAGCGCTAAGAACCTTGCACAACATTCTAGAGCAACAAAGCGAGTCGAAGTCATTAGACTTCTCTATCGTGACAATTGGAAAGTTATCTCAAGAACAAGGCGGACCTTCAACGCAAACCATTCGTAATCGAACAGGAAAGCATTTTCAGCAATTGATTGATGCGTGGGCAGCCTATTCAGGAACGACTCGTAAGAAGCCACTCTCGGTGCGTCAGAAGCAGCTTCTCAACAATAATGACCAACACATACTGGAGTCTATCGATGATCCAGTCATTCGAGCGGTTGTTGGTTCGTTAATTGCGGAGAGGAACAAATACAGAGACCAGCTTAACGTACTAAAAGCGAATGCCGATATTGTCATTGACCGGACTACTCAATCTCAGCCTCAGGTGGCGGCTACTTCAAATCAGCTGACACCAATAGAAGTGGAGGCTCTGAGGTCTGCCGTTTCTGACGAGTTTATGGATGAAAAAAGATGGGTTGTGATGCCGACGGGGCAAGTGAAAGATGAAAATGGCATAGAGGTTTACCGGCGTGGCTATGTGAATGGGGTGCTTAAGTTAATTTGAAAGAGAACGAGTAGGCTGTAGGTGTAACTTGTTTTTACTATACTAAAGCCCATTATTTTCACCTTTCGTTACATATTAGTTGTCATTGATATCGATGCTATGTGAGATTAGTCAATATGGTTAATTGGTAGCAGTAATATTATTTGCTATCTGTTTCCGCCATTAAGCATGACTTATGCGCCACTGCTCTAATATCAATTTGACCTCATTGATTCTGATAGGTACCACAACCCTCTTCTCACCTTATACGATGCCATCTACGGATACATTGGGGCTCATGCTTTCAGTGGATGAACAATGTCCATTTGATGAGTATTCATTGAAAGAGAAAGTGATTGGTGAATTCACTAAAGCAAGATTGACCCCAACAACAGCTCGAACGGATTTCCTGGGTGTGAATATTTCGTGTATCGAGGCGAAGAACAACTTGGGAAATATCCAAGGATATTCGATCCATTCAGACATACGATTTGGGCTAGAATTGGACAATGGGTCACTTGTTCTGGAAAGTCATAACCGAGGTGGGATGATGGTAGGCGGCGATGTCAAAGTATCTAAGGCGTTTTACTTTAATACTATAAGAGACCAAATATCGGATGCATTAGTCACTCATCTTGAAAGCTACTCTTATAAATCAGTTGCTCAAAAAGAAGAAGTCATTATTCATCTTATGGCATTGAAAACTAGGGATAACGCTTATGGACTGACAAAGGATCTTAAGCGTCGTGGCTACAATGCTTTTGTAAAAGACGAGCGGACGTTTTATCGCGTGCTTATAAAAGTGAATAAAAATGATGAGGCTAAGGCCATTGTTGATGAGTTAGAACAAATCACCGGTGCAACTGGAGAGATTATTTCTCAGTAGTAAAATGTTGGAGGGATGTTGCCACTGAATAGTGTGTAAGCCTTTTTCCCTGAAACATGTTCAGGCGTGATTTGATCTGTCCCACCAATACTGGATGTCAAGTTAAGTGACTAAGATCTGATGGCTGTTTCATTGGAACTTTTCCACCACCCATTACATGCTTAGCAAGTGGTAGTTAATTCAAAGCACTAGGTTTCGGCTTAGTTGCTTTCTTTTAGTCGCTATTAATAATCGAATCGTTCTTAGATCAAGCACCAAAAAGATGCATTGATGAGATAGGAAATGAAGTGAGTAAACATTGGCAATATGGAGCGCTGATTTGTGATACTGAAGATATCTTTAACTTTGTAGATTACAAAAAATTCAAGAACAACGTCAGAATGACAACGAAGATAGATCCAACGTAGGCAATTTCTACAATATGGCTATCAACCCAATTTACATAGCTTTGTACAATCCTACTAGCCAACTGCATGACAAACTCCTTGCTAATTCTTTATGATGCTACTGTACTATCATAGCGTGTTTACGGAGAATAGTCTCAATCACGTGTCGCTAAATATATAATCCCCCCAAGATTGGAATACGACTATGGGTAATAAGAAATCAATGATCGAAAAAGAGCTAGTTGATGGTATGACACCCTATAGCGCGCATGCCGATGAACTAGCTGTTATTAGTCATAAAGAATGCGGCTCAATTAATGAAGAGTCAGAAAAAATAATCTCTGATATATCGAAGATTATAGTGATTGATTACTGTGCGACAGGGGAAGGTCGGCATGTTTTTATCAAAACTGGTCTAGAAGAAACGATTAGAGAAGATATGGGTGAGTGGCTCTACCAAGGAGCGGAAGCGTATACAGTCGAGCAGTGGATTCAGCTTGATAAGGCTACTCCAGACAATATCAGTTATCAAAACTCCAATGTAGAAACACTCAAGATGTTTGCCCCAATTCTATGGGATGCGATGAATCAAGGTGTATCAATGCATGTTGATATCGAGTATCACTGGAATGAGAGTTAGTGGTGTTTTATTCACTGTCCTAAGAGCCTCTTACAAAGTTGTGAAACAAGCTGCTTCGTAACAATAAGGTCATCTAATTCCTATTTGTGCCGAAGCTTGCTGCATAAGTGACCCAACATACTTTCTTACAAGAACTACCATATGTCTAGTCTTACTACATTGCTGTGAGAGCGGTATAATTGTTGTTCCACTCTCATCATTAAACTCTCTCAATGAAAGCAACGAAACTTTTTATTTTGCCCTTTATTTTAACGATTTTTGGCTGCGCTTCTGGGTCTTCAATACTTGTTGGAGAAGCTAGAGAAGCCATTTTACCAGAGCAAGTGCGCTTGTATGTAAATACTCCCGAATCTTACGAAATCATTGCTTTAGTTAATGCTGCTAGTGACGCTGGCTTAACTAAGCAAGATTCGATTAACTACGCTGTCGAAGAGTTAAAAAAACAAGCTGCACTGGTCGGGGCGAATGGTGTGATACTTGAGACAACAGGTAGCAACAATTCCGTTTTACTTGGCGGGCAAGGAACTGACTATCAATATCTTATTCCTGTTTCGGAGCAAACTGTTAGCGGTAAAGCGATCTACGTCAAACAGCTAGATTGACTTGCCATCAACATAACTGTGTGAAAACTATTGTAGCCAGTCATTCTTGGCTGGCTTGATAATGTCTATAGGCTTATCGGCGAGGCATTATGTAACTTGTTTCTGCCCCTTTTCGTGTTAGTGGCCGTTAGCACCTCGCGCTAATTGTTTCGGTTTTGATTACTATTCCTAATCCGACGTCTATATCGTAACACGGACTAATGTAAGTACCGCCGTGTATTAATTCTTGATCGATTTGACTGGCCTTCAAACTGTATCCTCCTGCCGCCAAACAAGCCAAACCCGATACACTACTGCATACTGCATGTAGTAGTCTATTTACAAACTGCGAGGGGCCAACCGGAATGGTGGAGAGTACTTCTCATATAGCTAAAAGTTCGACTGGCTCGTTTATCTAGTGTCGCACGATGAACTCCATTAAATATCAATGATATAGCAGTGTTGACCACAACAATAGTCTGCCAATCCATTAGGGCAAAGTAGGCCAGCTTGCTTTGTCTGGTGGCAAAGTTCGCTATTTGTGCCAAAATTGTCATTCAAATTCGGCAGTTATTTAGCAAAATTTTGTGGGATTGTAGAATAGAAAAACGAGCCGAAAGATTATTAAGACTGTTATGTTGTTGGACTAGGCAATCCCACCCTAGTTTAGTTGTTTGAGGGATAATTCAACTAAAGGATATTATTATGGAAAATTCTCATGGTAGTGTAAGTAATGACTTCAGGAAGTTGGTGGATAAAGTTGCTCCCCACATATCAGATGACGCATTACTTCAGCTCTCGCAACTTATGGGACCCGCTGATGAAGGTAATCCAACTATACCAGCGGGCTATACATATTTTGGACAGTTTGTAGATCACGACATTACTTTCACTGCTCAAGGTGGTGTAAATGCCCGAACACCGATCTTTGACTTGGATAGCCTGTATGGAGATGGTCCAAGTTCTGACGAGCATGGACATTTCTATGAAGCCGTTCAAAACGAAAATTTCATTTTTAAAATTGGTAATTCTGAAAACGATGATGGGGACCTTTTAAGAAATGAAAATTTCGCTGCACAAATACCTGATCCTAGGAACGACGAAAATATAATTATCGCTTCAATTCAGCTGTTATTTCAAAAGTTCCACAATAAATTGGTACAAGAAGAAGGACTGTCATTTGATAACGCTAAAATTGCCGTGACTTGGCACTATCAATCGATAGTTTTAAACGATTTTCTAGTTAGAATAATTGGCCAAAATCGAGTGGACAGCATTGTACAAAACGGTAGAAAAATCTACCTTCCCCAATCTGAAGATGATGTTTTCATGCCAACTGAATTTGCTGGGGCGTGCTACAGATTTGGCCATAGCATGGTTAGGGAGAGATATAGCTTTAACGATTTTTTTAACGACACAAGAACACATCCTAATCTTTTTTTTGGTTTTCCTGGAGGGAGACCCGTTCAAGGTGGGCACCAAATAACGAATATATGGACATTGCAAGGTGCGGATAAGACACTAGAGAGGTTCTTTGACCCTTCTATTTTGAATCAAGATATTGATTCAGATAACTTTTCCGGAAAAATGGATACAAAACTCCCTCCAGTCCTCTTCAATCTAGAAGTCCCTACTGGGGAAAATAATATTTTGGCACACAGGAACTTACTTTCAGGACGAACTTTATCTTTAGCAAGTGCACAACAATTTGTAGAAGAACTAAATGGACTTGGCGTTCAAATAGATTTGCTTTCGCCTGAAGAAATTAGCGTTGAAGGTATTCCTCCTGCAATCTTAGACAATACACCCCTATGGTATTACACGCTGAGAGAGGCGGAAGTAAAAGAGGGCGGTCATGTATTAGGGGAGCTAGGTTCAATAGTCGTTGGGGAAACTATCATAGGACTTCTTCAGGTTTCTTCAAAATCATTTATTCATCCTAATAATGCAAATTCTAATTGGCCTTTTACATTGAACGGAATAACAAATAAAAAAGTGTCAATGTTAGATGTAGTTAAATACGTATCCAGTTAAAAACATAACAATGCCAGTCAGTAGGATGCAGCAAACCTGCGCCTCTGCTGGCGGCGTTACTTTGCGATACTAAAACTTATCCGTTAGCTTGTAGAAAACTAGAATGCGTAACTCATTTATGTCCAAAAATGAGTTGAAGGGACGTGCGCAATTTTTATGAATTTTCGATTCATGGATTTTGCAAGCGGAACACATCAACAATTTGCTGTCTAAAATCACCCACTACGTCGAAGTAGTGGCACTGTTCTTCAGAGGTGTGCTTAGACAAGGTTGCAACTTTTCGTTCAGTTTTAGTTAGTTGTGTTCCACCCCATGAAATCTGGTTATCAGGGCCCTCTACGCTTGGGTAGTTTGGTGTCAGTGAGTTACGACTTTCTGGAAATTCAGGCTTGATATTGGGTATGTGCTCTTGAAATACGACATTGTTCAAAGGGATCTCCTCTGCGACGCGGTTAGCATAAGTCACTAAATTGGGCTCTGCAAAAGTATATAACCACGCTTCTTGGTTTATCCCTTTGTTCATCCTTAGAATACGACCTAAGACTTGCCTGAAGTACAGCTCAGTCTTAACCTTGCTAAGGTGACAACATACTTGAAGCCTAGGGATATCGGTCCCTTCGCTAATCATCCCCACACTCACTATCCAATCGGAATCGCTGCTTCTGAAATCATCGATGATCCCTGAGGGGGCGTCATGCTTGTAAGTGACAAGAACAGCCTTTTTATTAAACTCTTCGGAAAGCATTGAGTGTATTCTTATCGCGTGTTCAACGGATGCCGCCACAACTAACCCTGCGGCGTTTGGTTTCTTTTCCTGAATCACATCTAGCTTTTTTAAGCCCAATTTTATCAGGTACCTCATGCAGGTATCGTCGGTGATGATGCTTTGATAGTAGCCAAAAGGTTCATCCAGGTATTCACGGATGGATGAGAAGTGGCGAGTGTCTGAATCGTTAGATTTTGCTGTGATCATTTCGTTGTCGACTAAGACAATACTGGGCAAACGGCACACTTTATCCTTAACCGCTTGGCTTAGCCCATAAACGTAGTTGCATTCAATTTCAGCCGTGTTGATGTTGTAGCTTGATAGGCTTACCGGTGCTTTATCAGAACGCCATGGCGTACCAGTTAATGAAAGTGTGTATCGAGCGTGGGATTGTATGTGTTGAATAACTTTTTCACCCCATGCGTTTGCCTCTGTCATGTTGAGCCCCGCGCAATGATGAATTTCATCAAGGACAACCAGGACTCGGTGAGTTTGTAGCAAAGACCAAAAGTAGTCATCAAAGTACTGCAAACCTTGATAGGTATACGAGGCACCTAACGCTCCAATCGCGCCATCAAAGCGACAGTTCAGGTGATTCTTAAAGGTATAGGCTAACCCCTGCGATATGGCGGTTGATGGTGAAAAACAAAGGACAAAGTCGATAGCTTTCTGTTCAAATAACCGAGAGGCAACCTCTGCTGCCATGACAGACTTTCCAGCTCCAGGCGTTGCAAGGCAGAGGAAGTGAGACTGACCTTGCTGGTAGTGATGTAGGGCTAATTCGACGCACTCTGCTTGCCATTGGCGCAACACAGTCATGATAGCGCTAGTGCCATTTTAATTGCTCTTATTTGACCAACCAATTTGGAACTTTGAATCTTGGTCTTGCTCCTTACATCATGTAAGCCTTCTTTTAAATGAGGGAATTCAGAGCTAAGGCCTTGATAGGTTTGAAACTCTTGTAAGCAGGCTAAAAAGTCACTTTCACATTGCTCTAACCTTTCTTGAAGAACCGTTTTAGGCGAATTTAATTTGCTTTCATAAGAGCTACCATGGTTTTCGCTGACTTTGGTAGTGCTGTTGTTTTTCGTTAGTTGCCAGGTTGCTTTTGAAAACAGCTCAGTCTTTTGATACGTCGCTTTTTTGGTGCCTTTAACGCTTACTTTGCACAGTAGCTGTTTATTTTCTAGGCGTAGGATATGTCGGTACACCAGTCGTCTCGCTGCTGCTTTATCTAACGTGGAACCAGCGAGAGCCAGGTACCGATCCCTAAGTTCTAATACAGAAAAATCATCAAGTTGATCCTCAATGAGAATTTGATAGAGAAACGGAATTAGATGAATTGGCTTACTGGACATTTTGTTTACCGAAATTTCGAGTGGGATTTTAAATGCGGATTATAGTCCGTGGCTTTATATGCCGCAAGTAAGGATAGTTTCCATTTTAACTTGGATTAAAAATGAAAGACTTAGCGGTTAAATTTGGCTCGAAATTACGTGAAGTACGCAAAGAAAAAGGCATCTCTCAAGATAGACTCGCGCTAATTGCTGACATAGACAGAAGTTACGTTGGCCGCATTGAACGTGGTGAAGTGAATATTACGCTCGAAAAAGTGTATGGTTTGGCACAAGCCTTAGAATGCAATGTTGTTGAGTTGCTGCCCGCGCCTTAGAGTAAAAGTGTATTCATACTATTCAAGAGTCACTGCGGTTGTCGTTAAGTATCTTGTATACGCTGTTTCTTGAAATGCCTAGCACACTAGAGATCTGTGTAATTTTTTGATGCTCAGAATGCATACTGATGACTTGTTGCTTTATTGCGTTCGAGAGCGGTTTCCTACCTTTGTATTTTCCTGCGGCTTTTGCTGCCGCGATCCCTTCAAGTTGACGTTCTCTGCGAATGTTTAATTCAAACTCGGCAAAGACGGCCAACATATCGAGAAACGCTTTTCCGGATGCAGAATCTGTTGAGATAGGTTGTTCTAAAGCGGTTAGTAGGATTTGCTGCTCGTTAAAGGTTTTGACCATCTGCTGCAAATCTAGAACAGATCTGGCGATGCGGTCGATTCGTGTAATAACGAGAGTGTCTCCGGCTCTTAGGTATTCCATTAGGTCCACCAAACCCTGACGTTTGATGTCTGACCCCGTCGAAGTATCAGAGAAGATTTTGATACAACCTGCTTCTGTGAGTTTCTGAATCTGAAGATCTAATGATTGCTCTGTAGTGGAAACTCGTGCGTAGCCAACCTTGCTCATTGAATTTGCTCATTTAGCATCTAGACTTATTGAACATAGTGTCATTTAAAGTGTTTATCCACTCTAAATGAACATTATTGAGCTGCGATGAGTTTGTTGAATTAGGGTATACCTTAAATGAAAGCTCATAGCAGCATGTTGGGGGAGCCGTTCGTTTAGAAAAGAGGAAACGCCATGAACTTTCGAGATCCCGACTTAGTGCTGACTAAGCGTTTTCGTGGCGGGAAGAAATCCTATTTTCAGGTGAATTCATTTGATACCGAATGGGTGTCGTTACAGGATATAGAACATGGCGAATGCTTTTCCTTTAAACGAGCGCAGTTAGAAAGCCATATTAACAGCGGCCTTCTTATAGTTACGGTCAAAAATAATGTTCCTGACGCTTTATTTATCAATGCCGTCAAAAAGAAAACGA
The DNA here is from genome assembly GCF_041471725.1 of Vibrio sp. 10N.261.51.F12. Classification (NCBI taxonomy): domain Bacteria; kingdom Pseudomonadati; phylum Pseudomonadota; class Gammaproteobacteria; order Vibrionales; family Vibrionaceae; genus Vibrio; species Vibrio sp. 10N.261.51.F12. The sequence goes on from NZ_JBFROV010000035.1 coordinate 27,328, forward strand.
AACCTGCAGCCGTTGGCAAGAAAGCGGAAATTGAAGCTGAAGTCGACCGTAGATATTTCTATGTTCGAAAGGTACTTGATTCTGATCTCCCCGCATTATCAGCAACTCGATTAACCCCATGGATAAGCGAGGCAGCTGAAGAAATCAAAGATATGTCCCCTCCATCCTATAAAACACTCCTCAGATGGCTTAAAGCGTTTAATGAATCAGGATGGAAAAAGGCGTCGCTGCTGCCGCGTCATCATAGTAAAGGTAATCACTCCAATCGATTAGCCCATGAAGTGGAACAGTTATTATCCGAGGTCGTCACTGAGTATGCTAGGTCTTCAGCAAGAGTGAACATTGGAAAAGCACATCGAGATTTTATTGAGCGAATGCAGCTGTTGAATGATCACCGATGTGACGAAGGACTACCCGCGCTTACTCCGAGTAGTTATGAAACCACGTTACAGCGTTTCAGAAAGTGACCGTCTAAAATTTAGTTTTTATTGCCCTAGAACGAGATGAATAATGAACTTTAGAGACCCGAATCTTATTCTTGTGAAACGGTACCGAGGCGGTAAGTGTTCCCACTATCAGGTGAGCGGTGTGACTCGAGGTGAAATTACCATTAAAGACATCGAGCATGGTGGGCACTTTTCCTTTGCAACAGACCAATTAGAATCCCATATACAAAAAGGCCTATTGGTCGCTATCACTAAAGACACTCTCCCTGAAACGGTATTTGTTAACCCTGTAGGTAAAAATGCTAAGTCCCAGAAAACGAATCGAGAATTGCAATACGAGAAAGTAATGGAAAGGCGCTACGCGTATGTTAGGGGAGTATTGGACTCTGATGTTCCAGCGTATACGGAAAAGCGACTGGTTCCTTGGCTTGCTACATTTTCTGAAACCATTGACGATGCTAATCCACCAAGCTGGCGTACGTTAGCAGAGTGGGTCAGTGTGTACGTGACATCGGGTTGGCAAAAGAAAGCCTTGAAACCTGCTCATGCGCGTAAGGGTAATCGAACACAATGTTTGGATGATGAGGTTGAGAGGCTTTTATTGAAGGTTGTTAGGGAGCACTCATTGAAGCAAATTAGAGTGAACTATACGCAAGCACATAATGATTTTTTGGAGCGAGTGGAAGTACTTAATCGATCAAGACTCAAACGGGAGTTGGAGTCAGTTAAGGCTAGTAGTTATCGAACAACGGTTAATCGGTTTCAGAAGTGATGGCAAGGTACTTGAAATACGTGCGCAGAGTAGTAAGCAATATCGTTGTAGAATCGATTGGTACTTATTCCGTCAAGATCCCTCAGTAATGACAGGCTAGCTAAATGAGTGTGTGGTTGTTGCTAGTATGTTAACGAAAACATCCAAGATGGCACGGGGCTTCTATTGGTAACCCCATGGTTTTTTGTGCTCAAAGAGTAAATTTCTTAAAAGTGAGGATAGAAAATATCAAGACAACTTTTCTGGTCTTTTTTGTTCTTACAAATATTCCCCAGAGACATAAGATTCCCATCCTTTATACTTTTTAAGGAATAATTGTTTATACATGAATGCATAACTAAATTATCCAGATAATCGAGATCCTAAATATCCAACATTTTTATTGGAATATCTCCACTTATATTCAAGAAGTAGTGAATTTGCCTCTTCAGTTGAAGATCCGAAACTATCAAAAAATTCCTTGATATCATTGTAACCCTTAGTGTTTTCAAAAGGCTTATTTTCTTTTTTTGGATTCAGAGTACATAATCGATGTGTTCATTGCTATGTAAGCGCATACCTTAGCGAGGTTTGTGTTGGCAGCGTACACGGTAGATGAAAGAACGATGCTTAAGAAAAGTGATATAAATGTAATCATATATGGCTTTAATAAAAAGTTATTAAAATATTATTCTATATGGGGTTTTATCAATTCCTTATTAATATAAAAAATCTTAAATTTCGAAGTTGTGTCACATTATTTAAAGAAATTTCAAAGGCGCGTAGATCGCAGAATAATTAGCGTTGCCTTGTTCCAGTTTTAGATTGGTGGTGTAGTTATTATCCTCATATTTATTCCAAAGGCTTGTTAGAGCTCTAGGTTGAAGGATTAATTTTGATATCATTTTTAGAGTTAGGGTGACATCAAACTCTAGGTAGATGGATTGTTTAAGCTGCCGTTCCGTTTGCCTATCGCTCAAACCTAAATAGTCTGCTTGATCAAGCGTGACATGACCTGATAGATCATTACAATTGAACCACTCCCGTTTGTGAACTTGAAATCCAAGCATTGGCGATTTTTCCGTAACATGGGTTAAGACCATGGAAATAATCGACAATAAACTAGTTACCTTTTGCATCAATGGATTTAAAATGGCCACCCAATAATAGTTTTTAACCTTGCTTTACTTTTAATTATCCTTAATTTTCGTCCAAACATCAAAAACCATTGAGTTTATACATGCACCTATGAACAAACAAAATAGGTATACGTACTTCCAACTTGGAACTGGAATTATTGGCTCAAAAAACCACATATTTACAGGCATTATCTTCAGTTCTGAAAAGTCTGGAAGAGGTTGCAATTCTGCACCGATTATTTGATCTCGTAGGCTAACCATTGATGGTAAATGATTAAATAGTGCCTCCAAACGTTCGATAAAAAACTCAATTGGTAAAGGCAATAGATTTAAGTACAAGATAAATATAAATAAGATGAGGGAAACAACGCTCAACCTAAGAGCAATATTTACAAAAAGTATTGGTAGAAGATAAAATGGACGTCTTATAATACCAGTGTACAGCAGGGTGAAGAATATTAATGGCATAGCAAACAGATAATAAAACTTATGCTTTGGCGCATTTGTTGTATCATCAAAAATCAATGGTATATAGCTGGAAGAAAGGTCAGTTAAACCCACAAAGCCAAATCTATTGTGGGTTAAAGTATAGTTAATTAGATCAATAAATTCTGGTTTAAATCTCAATTTTTCCAATGTTAGCGACCGAACCATATTCATATTACCTTCAGACACTTGATCCCGTGTTGCGCCGATAAATTGAGATAACCGATATGGTGCAAATACTGCCAATGCACAACCGATAGTCAATTTTTTGAACTCCTCTTTAGTTTCGACTACGGTTAGGATCGTTGCAAGAACATGGGCTTTCACCAACGTATAACTGACCATAACAGAAATAAGGAACCAAGCATAAAGACTCCAGTTCTGAGTTTCTAACCATAGACTCACACTACCCCAGTACCCATAATCATATAAAGTTTGCATCTCAAATAAAGAAAACGTACTCGCATTAGACCAATCACCAAAACCAGCTAGATTTACGCTAACAAATACATAAAGTAAAAGAAATGCACTGGCAGAATAATAATAAAAATTAGATAACATTGCTCTTTTTAATAAATAGAAAATCACTAAACCTAATTGAATCACTTTTACAGATGACCACATGAAAGATAGGTTACTTAAAATCAAAAGGTTAAGTATGTTACCGCGAACAAACGCGACGTACATCAAGTGATTTACAAATTCAACTAAGCCCACTGTTTCTGAAACAAGAGAGCCGTTGGGATAGTACTTTTCCTCTGTTAAACCATTAATGGCATCATAATCAATAAAAGCTGCGAATCTAACGGCTATAAAGAAAGCGCATGAAGCAGCAAGCATCCCAAGCCAAAAATAAAGAACTGTTTTTCCTATAGTGGATACTTGCAATTTCATAACTAGTGCATCCTAACTTCCAATGAATAAAGTCCATTTAACTATTTAATATAATGCTATCTTTGCTGTTTTTAATCCATATCCATGGGTAGCTTTTGCGACTTACGATCCCAATTTGTGAAATTCCAATTACAACTATCAAGACTAGGGAAGTAGTACAGGTAAAGCTTGATATACTAGATTAATACCATATAAAAATACAATAAATCAATCTAATAGATTGAATGGTATAGATAGTGCTATAAATTTATAACTTGTTGCAAGCATCACCTTCTGTTGTTAAAATCATAACTTGCTTGCAACCACACCTTCTACTGTCGTTAAAATCATAACCTATATCTATAGCACTCCTTTCGATACTAAATCCCCTTAAAGTACTTAGTTTCACGTTCTACCTTTACTCCATTAGATCAATAGTAATTCCTCTGTTAGACCGACTAATACCAGTTTCGTTTGATGTGGTGTTGGATGTATGCGATCGTCAAAGTTCAAGCTCAGGTCAAAATTGGCCATTCAGGTTTAATGCTCGACATCCCTATATTAATGACAGAACAGGGCGTTTTCGACCCTCTGCTTGAGTACATCGTTAGCCAGTCTCACATCAAAAACCTCCCTTGGATGAACCCTCAATGGTTATGTATCACTAAAGCCAATATTACTTATTTTGACAGTTTTTATCTTAATGAATATTTTATGCCCCTACCGTGGCAGTTTAGATAGTTGATTTAAGAATAATGATTTATAAAACGTACTTAGTTAGTGGAATGGTTCAAGGCCAATTGTACTTACGGCACTATCAAGCAACAAACGAAGCTTCAGCCAGGAATATGGCATTATTAGATGGCTTTTCTCAAGTATCAATTCGCGAAGTATAGAAGAGAACCAAACTAACCACCTATTACTAAAGTTTCCTGATTAGCTTGTACCTAAAATTTGATATTGAAGTGAATGAGCAAAGAGGAACTGATTCTCTGAATAGGTTTTGTCCAAAATCTTCTCAGAACCAGCGAGCGGAACACCTAGCCAGTACGCGACTAGACCAAGCTAATCTAATCCGTACTTTGGTCTCCTATACGGAATTTTTCCGTAGTTCTACCCCGTAACTCTATGTCGATTCACATAAAATGTTGATATCAATTGAGTTTTATAGTGAATGGTAGCAACATAGACGGAATGCAAAGATGGAAAAAGTCCGTCTATAAAGCTACATGGACTCCCTCTTTTGTCAACAATAGCTCGCGCTGACAACAGTGGATCGGACAGCAGCTCTACATTCGGTGTTTAATCGGATTCGTTCCGTCACCCTGATGATATTCGCTTGATGCTGACCTCATTCGTTAGACAGTATTTGCTACTAGCTTTATAGACAGGTTTAAACATCTCGGTCTGATCGTATTGTCATCATTTGCTATTGCTTTGACTCGGTGAGTGTTAACCGTTTACATAGTTAATCTTGTACTCTTTTCCTGTTGTTAATAATGCCCATATGATTCGAGCATTCTTTGCTGCTAGGGCGACAGCTGCTCTTTTATAACCACGTCGTTCAACGAGTTGGTTTAACCAAATGCTGTTGTGGTCGGTCTTCTCTTTGCATCGTGCAATAACGGCTCTTGCGCCATGAATAAGGAGAGTGCGAATGTGTTTTTGCCTCTTTTGCTGATGCGACCAAGATGAACATGACCACCGGTTGAATATTGCCTTGGCACTAACCCGATCCACGCGGCAAATTGCCGGCTAGAGCCAAATTGCTTAGCGTCATTGACGGTCGCGACAATGGTACTTGCACTGTGTTCCCCGACACCAGGGATATTCATAAGAGCCCTTGCTGAAGCCATTTCTCGGACTAATGCTGAGACTCTTCGATCATAGTGTAGGACTTCAAGATTAAGGCTTTGAATCTTGTTCGACAGATCTTGAAGTAGTTCACGAGCCAGCATAGGCAAGCCATTTTCTGCATCTTCGAGGATACTCCCGATAGTGTTTTGGGCCGAGTAGCGGCCTTGTGGCATGACAAGGCCAAATTCAGAGAGTAGCCCTCTGAGTTGGTTGATGGTTGCGGTTCTTGTTTTAATTAACCCCTGACGAATACGATGCAGGCAAAGCACCGCTTGTTGCTCTTCACTTTTTATAGAGACAAATCGTGTTTTGGGTCTAGACACTGCTTCGCAGATAGCCTCAGCATCATTGGCATCGTTCTTCTCATTTTGTCGATACGGAATAACGAATTTGGACGCCATGATTTTAGGGTTATGACCGAGTTTAAGTAACTGCCTTGCCCAGTGGTGCGCACCGGAGCAAGCCTCCATACCGATGAGGCAGGGTGGTAAATTGGCGAATGTGTCTAAGAGTTTGTTTCTTTTAACAGTTTTGCGTAGGACGCACTTGCCATATGCATCAACGCCGTGAATACTGAACACATTCTTGGCGAGGTCAACGCCAATAGTTTGAATGGTGGACATAGTAACCTCCAGTTCTTCAGCGTGTACTGAGTAAGTATGGCACGCAGAGTATCAGGTAGAGGGAGTCCATATCATTCGTTAGGTTTTTAGTTAACCTATTGTGCTTGCATGCAATTTTCAATTGCATTACTGTGTTTTTATACAGTTTGCGAGCGTGCGGGGATAGCATGGGTATTAAAGGAAATTCTGACGAGATACGTGTAAAAGTTGTCGAAGATAAGAGCAAACCAGATTTGTCGTTTCTTAAGCAGGTGGTTTTGCTTGTACTCGGCTCGTTGATTTTTGTAGGGATAATTGAAGGTTACAAAAGTGACTTGGGCCGAGATAAGGATTTAGTCAAAGAATATTATCGCCCCGTTAAAACCGCGTATACGGTCTGTTCTCCGGCTCATAACTTATTATTCTTAAAATATGGTGAATTAGCAGGCTCTTATCAGCTTTTGTTTGATGAAATGAAGCACATGTTCGAAGTTCCTAACGTCTCTATACAAAGGGATTATCAAGTGTTTCCTATGTCTATTCTAAAATCCAATGGAGCTTTAAAAAAAGAAATAAAATCCTTGGAGAATAAAGTAAAGGAATGTCGAGTAAAAGTTTACAGTAGCTATGAAGAACTAGCATTAGTTACTGGAACATTCAATGAGTATGAGAAATTATCAATAGTACATTTTGGAACTATAAATAATCAGCATGCGAAATTGAAAGAATCAATACCTCGAGAGTTTAAGGATATGAACCCACAAGACCTAGTGGTAATGATGAGAGAGCTTTTTACTATGGATTTATCGAACGAAGAGAATCGAACCATATTGCTTGAAAGGGTTGATAAAATAGCTAAACCAGTCATAGAGTATGAGATGGAAAAAATGAAGTCAGAACAAGCAATGTTTATGGAAAACCAACGGTTTCATAAGTCTCTAAACAAGGTGTTCTTGAATGAAATTAGCAGAAGAAACTCTCAAGGTTTTCTATCATGGCTGGTATAAAAATATAACAAAGCAATCAAGGTGATACGTTACACTCGGCGGTTTTGGTTTTGGTTTTGGTTTTGGTTTTGGTTTTGGTTTGGAGTTCGGTGCGCTTTGCTGTTTCAGTGGGGCACACCTTATTGCAGGCGTTATGTGTAGTAAGCAATATGGAGTTATGAGTGAGTAAATGTGTTGTAGAGTATGACGTTAATTTAGAAAGTGATATTCAACTATCGTTTTCTATGGATAAATGTACGGTCGAAACAATAACTGGATCGGATGAAACCAGCTCTCAACTAAAGGTTACTATTGAATACGACAGCAAGGCATATGAGGCTTTAAGTGATGCCCCAATTTTTACTCGATCTAGTTATTTAAGCATTTTAGGAATCACTTCCTTTATTGTTGATGAACCATTTGATGTGTTTGGTCCATCTAGTAGAAAAATGGTAGTAGCTGACGACTGGGAATTGTCTGTCGATAATAATTTCTTTAAAGGCGGGATTGACTATTCATCTAATTTGCAAGAGCTATTAGATAAACTCGACAGTTTAAGACAACACGACAAAGAGCTTATGTTTTCGCTCTTAGATCGCTGGAGAAAAGCTAGATTCTTGGAAAAAGATACTGAAGAAAGTCTTTTATATAATGATGAAGCGACATTATCTTACTTCCATGTATTAGAGCTCCTTGGAGACCTGTCATCTAAAAAATTATTGAATGAATCGAAAGTGTTAATGGAGAGTTTTTGTCAAAAATATAACGAAGAAATACTTTCATTATCAGGTGTCGCATTAGATAGTGAAACATCCGCTAAAGCAAAATTAATGTCCTCTGTTTTGGATAAAGATATTTCAGTATTTGCAAAAATTTCTTATTCGCTAAAAAGATATAATCTTTTCGATGAAAAAACGTCTTATTGGACGAAGATATTAATTGAAGCGAGAAACTCTGTAGCTCACGGAAGGCGAGTATTTTACGACAAAGCTATTTATCCAGTACAACCATTTTTCCCTTTAGCATCGAATGATATGTACCCATTGGAGTTTCTACGAATTTTTACTGCAAAAGTTATTTCATCTCATTTTGAGATCTCTCTATATGACAATGAATGGGTTCATGTGCATGAGCACCTGAACTATGGAGAGCAAGCTACGAAAATAGTCTTAAACGCTGGACAGTTTGAGGATCCGAATCAAATGTCAGATTTGAGTTCATCTATTGTGTTTGGCGGACTTAATGAACTTATACTTTCCAAAAAAATAAAAGTAGCAACTTGCATTGACTTGTACACGTTCTATCTGAATTCTGACATTGAGTTCAATCAATTCATGCTTTCAAATGTATGCGCTTTACTAGTGTTATTGGAATCAACTCAAGAGCAAAGCTTGATTGATACCATTACAAATGCCATAAGTTTAATGAATGCAAATGAGGATACATCACACGTAAAGTTCAGAGACTTGATTTACTATCTTGACTTTCATGGTTTTCAAACAGAAAATTTAGTGAACTTAGAGGTGTTGCGATAGCTACACATAACAAGCGCTTTAAACGGAACAAAAACAGTTGGTTAGGTTCCGCTTCGCTCCACATTATAACCAACAATTTTTGTCCGCTTAAGCGGGCGTTAGGTCTAAGGAGAGACTATGACAATATCATCAGGAATAGCTTTATTTGTTGCAATGGCTCTATCTGCAGCAATTCCCGGACCTAGTGTCCTTGCCGTGGTATCTAGGTCTATAGCATATGGTTCGGTACAAGGGCTACTGGTTGTTGTTGGAGTATTGGTTGCTGATTATATTTTCATATTTTTAGCGATATCAGGTCTATCTCTAGTTGCAAGCTTGATGGGTGAGTTTGCCATCCTAATTAAATACGTGGGAGTGGCTTACCTTTTATGGTTGGCTTATGTTACTTGGACTTCTGAAGTCCCAGATTTGGGTGCTAAAGAAACGAAAGCAAGTATAAAATCATCGAGCTTAATCACGGGAATGATCATGACTCTATCTAACCCGAAAGCAATTGTGTTTTATATGGGGTTCTTCCCTGCTTTTGTTGATTTAACTGCTCTAACTGCAATCGACGTCGTCAGCATACTGCTTCTGTCTACGATATCCGTGGGCGGCATTTTAGCAGCTTATGCATGTACTGCTTCAAAAGCTAGCTTCATGTTTAAGGGGCATATTGCTAGAAAGCGATTAAACAAACTTTCAGGTGGCTTCTTAGCTACTTGTGGTGTCATGTTGGCGGCAAAGACCTAACAAGCAATTTAAGCAGACTGTCAACGCTTGGCATTTTCAGCTTGGTTTAGCTTCAGTGATTTCGGTGTTTAGTTTGTGTGTATTGGTAGCGTTGTCAGCTACTTAATTGGGCTACATGGACTCCCTCTTTTGTCAACAATAGCTCCCGCTGACAATGGGATTAAAAGGACACACACCAAAAGTATGAAATTAGTTTGATTTTGTCCAATTCGCCGACTCACCAACAATCCCATTAAAAGAGAACTGCTAAGTTATTTAAAACCTTCATAGCGGACCTCATTTTGACAACAGCCAGAAAACAGCTTATTTCCGTGGATGCGACTTCGTATTACCACTGTGTATCACGTTGTGTGAGGCGCAGTTTTTTGTGCGGCGATGACCCGCTCACCAACACGAGCTACGAACATCGAAGAGAGTGGATAGAGCGAAAAATTCACGCTCTGACGGAGGTATACTGCATCGATGTTTGCGCCTACGCCATCATGAGTAATCACTACCACCTGGTGCTTCATATCAATAAAGACAAAGCGTTAGCATTGTCACTGCATGAAGTGGTCGAACATTGGGGGCGTGCGCATAAATTACCCGTACTCATAGAGCGTTGGCAAAATAAGCAACTCACCAATCAAGCCGAGGAAGACAAGTGTCTTAAGCTCATTGACGTATGGCGAGAAAGGCTGTGGAGCTTAAGTTGGTTCATGAAAGAGCTCAATAAGATTTTTATAAGATTCTATCAGTTGGTGGCCTTCAATTACTTTGCTGTTGGTTCCGAACGGATAGCGCGATTGATATACGCTTGCGTCGCTCTTTTGTCCTTGTCGTTAAGAAGCCAACCACCGTGATCTTCGTAGAACTTGATCAATTCCTTGTTACGGAAGAAACACCAAGCGATTAGCCCGATAATCATCACGAACGTGGTAATGGCAAGAAGCCAAATCACCGCCCCAATTGCCGCCCCTTTCCAGTTGCCGCGCAGAATGTCAGGCATGAACCCGAAAAAGAACGTTGTCCAAGAAAAGCCGCATTTGACCTCTTTAGTTGCGCCGCTAAATTCATTTAAAAAAGAAACTCGCATAGTTAAGCCCCGAAGATGGAGAAAAAGTTTAGTGATACATACAGCGCGGTCATTAGCGCCACGTTTAGCAAAATCAGTTGGATGGCGGTCATTACTTCCAAAGTCCTGTGTGATAGAAAAATTCAAGATAGAGGCTAAAAGCCTTGTAAGCTTCACCGTCCAATTGATACCAATCAGCCCCCACCCCGGCAATAGCTAAACAGACAATCAATAAGCCGTTTTTCATGTTGGTAAAACCGTTGTTGTTTTCGTTTGGGTAATTATGGCGAGGAATGTGTAAACACTCGAATTAGGTATTATTTAGATCTACTATAGATGGGAAGATTAAAAGGACACACACCAAAAGTACCCAGATCAGCATCGATGTTTGCGCCTACGCCATCATGAGTAATCACTATCACCTGGTGCTTCATATCAATAAAGACAAAGCGTTAGCATTGTCACTGCATGAAGTGGTCGAGCATTGGGGACGTGAGCATAAATTACCCGTACTCATAGAGCGTTGGCAAAATAAGGAACCCACCAATCAAGCAGAGGAAGACAAGTGTCTTGAGCTCATTGAAGTGTGGCGAGAAAGGCTGTGGAGCTTAAGTTGGTTCATGAAAGAGCTCAATTACGATATAGCGTGTAGGGCGAATCGAGAAGATAATTGTACAGGGCACTTTTGGGAAAGCCGCTTCAAAAGCCAAGCGTTGCTTGATGAAAAAGCCCTTGCTGCCGCAATGGCGTATGTCGACTTGAATCCCATTCGAGCCGGTATTGCCACAACCCCATGTTTACACCCTTTTATCGGCAATCCGACGAATGAAATGCTAGATGGAATTCCGTTTCGGCTCATCGACTACATTGAGTTAGTAGACTGGACTGCACGTCTATTTCGCGAAGGCAAAGCCAGTATGGATGCTAATCAACCCGCTATTTTGGCGCGTTTGAATTTCAATCAGAAGAGTTGGTTAACGGTATGTAGCGCGTTAGAAAAAAACACGTTCGACAGCGGTTGGGCGTCACGTTCATACAGTTCAAGCTAAGGCTGCCTTAAAAAAGAGAAGGATGCACATCTATCAACTAGAGTAAGCACCACTTTTACCGCAGCTTCGACCCATAGGTCAGTGGAAATGCTGGATACTGTCGTTCGTCCAATTCCTGAACGTAAGTAACGTCTTTTAAGAAACCAGACAGCTTCACCGAAATAGATTGAAGAAAGCAAAAGTATGGAGTTAATTATCGCTTTGAATACGGGAGTGCTTTAGATTTCTTTTTTAGGTGTGTGTCCTTTATAAGATTCTCTCTGATGAAGGTAAAGATTATAAAAGGACACACACCAAAAACACTAAGCTAAGAATACGAGTGGAGTCAATGGCTGTGGTTTTTCTGCCAAAAACAAAAAAGCGCCCCTAAGGCCGCTTTCGAATCAAACTAAGTTAGCTAGAAAAGCTTACCCAGAGAAAGATACTGTTACGTCAGTGTATTGAGCAGGCTCAGAGTAGATGTCAGTCTGAGAATACTTAACTTTGCTGAAGTCAATCGAGTCAACGTCAACTTTACGGATTGTTGGGTTATCGATTGTGCGGTAGTAGTAGTCGTTGTTCTCTAGGTCAACAACGTTGCCGTAACCAACCATTTGTGGGTCAGGGCTAACGAATTCCCAGTACATAGAGCCAGTTACGATTTCCATGTCATTCAGGATAGAGAACGCACGAGCTAGACCGTCTTCGCGTGAATCGCCAGCTTTAGGGTTACGCTTGAACTCACTGTTAAGTACAGCGATACGAGAGAAGCGACCAGTAGGGCTTGAATCAAGCTTGTCGAAAGTTTCAAGGTCTACAGCAAGGCGAGTGCCTGCATCTTTGATAGCTTTGTTAGCTGCTTCTAGTTGAACAGGGTAGCTCGGGTCATTTGTCATAACACCTAGCTCGTTCTCGTAGAAAGTTGGTTTGCCATCGCCAGTTGTGTATTCAACCACTACAGCACGGTCAGTATCACGAAGTGCAAAGTGCATCGGGATATCCATGTCGTGCGCTACAGCGATTGTAGTGTGTGAAACTAGAGTACCTTCAAGAAGTTTAACCGCTTCATCAACTGTCTTAGCGTTAGAAAGTACGTGGCTTACTACTTCAAGGTAGTTCACATCGCCTTCGCCTTCTGGAAGAAGCGTAGACTCACCAAGAGCAAGTGCTTCAACGTTCAAGCCGTGTTCGTTAAGACCTGAAGAAATCCACTCTGTATCACCGTGTTGCATACCAACGAAACCGTAGTCACCAGACTTGCCGTTGATTACGTGGTTTTGTGGGAACACTGTGAAGCGTTCTTGCATGAAGTCAGGAGCTTCCATTGAACGAGAAACGAATGCTTTACCGTCTACTTCGAATGTTGCGTATGAACATGCGTTGGCTACTTGGATAGTACCGAAAGTTGCTGCTGCCATTGTGAGAGCTAATAGTGTTTTTTTCATCTTGATATCCTGTTGTGTTTGCAGCCAACACTTGTTGTTCATCGCTGGCTTGTCTTTGTTGGGGCTATTATGACCACAACAAACAAACACAAAAACTCACATGATGCACCTTTTGGTTGTCTATGGTATTTGAACAATTTTGCTCCAATGCAGTAAAGATTTCTAACCAAGTCTTTTGGTTAAAGTTTAGCCTTTCTAAAATTGGAGGTAATTTGAAGCGATTGATGTTTTACCGTTTCGTAACAGGATTAAAAGGACACACACCAAAAGTACTATAGGGTAAAAGTACCTCTTGAAATTTTCTGATAAGAGTTATCGCTTAGTAATCTGGGCAAGTATGCCGCTGTAAAACTCTTACAACAGGTGCTCTCGAAGCTCCTTTTCAATCATTTCGCTGATCATTGTTGAGTAATTACAATTCTTGGTATCGAGATGGCGCATTAACCACACATCTTGTTGCAATGTTCGTTTCGGTAATATTGGCACCAACCCCGAATTCTCCGCAACAAAACAAGGAAGCGCGACAACCCCCAGTCCCTCCATGGCTGCCAATAGTTGTGAGTGCATGTTGTCAAAAGACAAGATAGGAGCGGCACCTTGGGTAAGTTCTTGTATCCACTGCGCTAAAAAGGTGTACTGAAGGTTTCGGTCCCAACCGATTATACGAAGACTCTGTAAATCGATGACCTCAGTATGTTTTGTTAAATTGGCAAGGTAATCCTTGCTGCAATAAAGTCCATACTTCAGTTGGCCAAGACGTCGGACTATGTAGCGTCCACTTTCTGGCCGTACAAGTCGCAGAATAATATCGGCTTCACGGCGAGAGAATTCAACAGGAACGACGCTAGTTGATAGTTCTAGTTGTAAGTCTGAATATTCCAATTGTAAAGCAGCGAGTTTCGATTGGAGCAGCTGTTGTCCAATTAGCTCGGGTAATGCGATACGAAATAGTGATTGCTGCCCTTGGTCATTGTAACGCTCCATGGCGGTTAAATGCTCTTCCGCTTTTTCAGCCAAAGAAAAATAGCGCTCTCCAACTTGAGTAAGAGTATAGCCATCGCTATCTCGGGAAAAAAGAGTCGCATTGAGGCTTCTCTCCAGTTCCACGGCTCTACGGTGCACGGTCGATACGCTGATACCAAGCAGTTTTGCACTACGGCTTAACCCACCGGTTCGTCCAATGGCTAACAAAATCTTAGTATCTTCCCAGTTCATACCTTTCCATATTTAAAAAACGCGTTTGCAGTAAACACTATAGTAACCACGACGATTAAATTTATACAATCTATTACATGAATGGGTATTGAAGTCCATTCAATGAAACAGCAGTTACTGGAGATTCAAGAAGTGAGACTTATTAATACCAACAGCTCGAAACGGCCGAATGGACATTACAGTCAAGCAACTTTAATTGGCAATACGTTGTATCTATCAGCCCAACTTCCGGATACAACGTACTCTGATCAAAGTAAAGATATTGAACAACAAGTCGAAAGGCAAACACGGTCTATCTTAGACAACATTACTACAATAGCCCAATCAGCTGGGGCGACAAGAAACAGTATCGCTTTAGTACGTTTTTATTCTACTGATATAAAACTCTGGCCAATAATAGATCAAGCCTTTTCCGATTATATGGGCGACCATAAACCTGCCAGAGCCGTAATATGTGTTGCTGCAATTAAACACGGTTACCTAGTTATGGCGGAAGCTATCGCCGAGATCAAACCAATAGCCGAGGAACAGGGTCATGGTCACTATTTATATCGTTGATGCATTTACCACTAAACCAAACACAGGAAATCGAGCGGGGGTTGTTCTAGATGCCGATCGCCTAACAACTCAAGAGATGCAAGATATAGCCGCGTTTACAGGTTATTCCGAAACCGCCTTTGTTTTATCACCCTGTGACCAAACCCATGACATTCATATTCGATACTTTACGCCTAAAAAAGAAGTACCGATATGCGGGCACGCAACCATCGCCACTCATTTTTTACGAGCCACTTTAGGCCACGAATCTGACTACCCATTAATTGCTAAAACAAAAGCAGGCCACTTGCCCGTCTCGATCTCTGAAAATCCAAAAGGATTACTCATAAAAATGACTCAAGGACAGGTAAAGTTTCAATCACCTTTTGATTCAACTCAACGAAGCGAAATCGCAACTGCACTGGGCATAAGTGAGAATGATTTTTGCGACTTACCTATCCAAGTTGTTACTACGGGCCATTCCAAAGTTATGGTGCCAATGCTGAGCAGAAAAAGACTTGATGGATTAGTTCCGAACAATGAAAAACTAAAAGCGCTCAGCGCTACAATTGATTGCAATGGGTTCTTCCCATTTGTCTTAGAAGGCAGTAGGAAAGCCCCTGTTACTTTTGGGCGAATGTTCGCACCTGCCATTGGCATAAATGAAGATCCTGTAACGGGTAATGCGAATGGCCCTGCGGGAGCGTACCTTGTTCACCATGACTTAATTGAATGCGAGTCAGAAGCTTGTTATTGGGGATATCAAGGCCTTGCGATGGATAGCCCTGGTCGAGTTCTAGTGACGGTTGAGAAAGCACAATCAATGCTACACATCAGCATTGCAGGGCAGGCAGTTTTAGTTGGAAAAAGAGAGATGGTTCTTTAGTAGACAGCAGACCATTTCCTACTGATCTTACAAATATCGAGAGAAGATCATCCTATTGAAAAACTAATTTTCAATGTGTTGGAACATCATCAACGTTGCTGTTTGGAGTCAGAGAAAATAGGAACTAAATCGTTTTGCCCCATTCCTGCAGAGATACCGCTCGCCAGTGAACCGCAGCATTGCTTTTCTTATTGAAGCTAGGATCTGGCTCTATTCAATTCGCCCCCTGTTAATAAACGAAACGCTTGCGGATGACTGGCTGGGGGCAAGTCGCCGATTTCAACTGACTGAATGAGTTTCAGCCCAGTCGGGTAATAAAGGTTTGCTCATCATCCACAAAAGCCACAAAGCCGCCGTGATAGATAAACACCCGACCACGCCCCTCAACTAGGCAGGCAAGCTGTGGGTTCAAATCTTCTTCGTTGTCCTGACTTTGAAAGGTGCCAGTATCGGTGATTACGCCGCGGAGTGTAGGCAAATATCCATAAGTGCGCTTGGCTTGATCAATCAGGTTCAATTCGCTGGTGGTAGAGAAGCAAGAGGGGATCGTACCGGCTTCTTCTATAAACAGAGTTTTCAGTTCTTCAAAAGCGGTAATCACCAGCCAGTCGATGCCGTTAACATGATGGATAAACATAGAGGTTCTCGATAATTTTGATGCGGAGATTTTATCACTATTCAGAGGAGAAGGTAGTAGAGATTGAGTGGCTAAAGGCGGTAATTCTGTGTTATTTCCGAGCATTCACTAGGTCAACTTGAAACACGTTCATGCCTCATTGTCATCAAGCGAGTTTCGGTAACACTTCATTCGCGACATATTTTTCAATATATCGCCAAATGTGGACCCCTTAACAGTCAGTGCAAGGTTAAGGGGCATCAATCGTAAGTGATGGTTTTATCTTATTGTTATCTAGTCACTTTATTTTGTTACAGAAAATAATCTAATATTATATTGAGCGATCGTTCAAATTCTTTCTTGTTTCCACTATAGTTGATGGGGTCAACAGCTCACAACAAGGAAAAGTTATGAATCAAAAGAACGAATCTCAATCAACACCAACTAGATCTATCCCTCAAGAAGCATTTGATTGGTATGACGAATATGCGCACGGTCTAATTGATCGAAGAGAATTTATGGCTCGTCTATCAGGCTTAGCTGTGCTTGGCTTGACCATGACAACACTAACCTCTGCACTGATCCCTAACTATGCGAAAGCAGAACAGGTCTCTTTTAATGATCCTTCCATCAAAGCCACCTACGAGACGTTTCCTTCACCTAAAGGGTACGGAGAAGGTCGTGGTTACTTAGTTGTACCAAATGAGCTGGTGGGTAATGCACCTGTTGTATTAGTTGTTCATGAAAATAGGGGCTTAAATCCATATATTAAGGATGTAGCAAGACGGTTGGCGGCTGCGGGATTTATCGCTTTTGCACCTGACGCACTTTATTCACTTGGAGGCTACCCAGGCAATGATGATGAAGGTCGAGCGATGCAAAAATCGCTATCAAGGGAGCGAATTGAAGAGGACTTTATAGCCGCAGCGAACTTTTTCAAATCTCATGAAAAAAGTAACGGAAAACTAGGCGCTGTCGGATTTTGCTTTGGTGGTTATATCGTCAATATGTTGGCTGCAGTAATGCCAGAGCAGTTAGATGCGGGGGTTCCATTTTATGGTACTCCTGCAGCACCTGATTTAAGAAAGAATGTTAAAGGGCCATTGCTCATCCAATTTGCTGGGATCGATAAACGCGTGAATGCCACTTGGCCCGACTATGAGGCAGAGCTCAAAGAGATTGGTGCTGAATATACAGCTTATACATATGACGGAGTGAATCATGGCTTCCACAACGATTCAACGGGCCGTTACGCTGAAGAAGAAGCGGAGTTGGCATGGGAACGTACTCTTGAGTTCTTTACCAAGCAACTTTCTTAATAGATAACGCTACCGAACTTTTTTCTGCTCAGAACCTATGCAGGGGCACTTCGTAACTCAGAAGTGCCCCAAACTTTGTTACGGCAGACCTAACGCTTAATTCAAGGCGTTACCGTTTGACCTAGTTTTAGTTATGATCGTATTTTACATGGATGGCGGTAGCGATGATTGACTCAATGAAAGGATGCATAAGAGTAATGAAGCAATGCAGTGCCGTTATGTTCTTTATGGCTATACTCAGTGGCTGTACGCCAGATTATCCAGGCTGGAAGCAGAAACAAAGTCACGGATTGATAATCAGTGGTATTGAGGATGAAGTCTCATTTAAAGGCGCGGCAACGGTCTCTTTTCATGGAACTAAACCGGCTGATCTTACGCTGCTTGCGAGGGTACTTTTTGTCACCGATGAGAAAGAGTGCCAATCAAAAATCTATGGCTCTTACCCAAGGATGACGCAACAACGGTCAATCATAGTCAGCGCAGAGCCCACCGTGAGTGGGGATGGTACTCGATATGAATTCTCTTCAGCGCTACCAGTGACGTTTTCTGAAACAGGCGCCACAAAATGCCAGTATGAATTTTCTCAAGTGTATATAACGTACAGTAATCAGTACAGCCCTAAGCCTAAGACACTCTTGAGATTGAAGTTTATGCCAGATGAACAAAGAGAAGAGAAATCACTTTCCGTCTCAGACGCCATAAGTGCTGTTTGTAGCCGCTCTATTGGAAAACAGAATGTGACGGATAAAGATATATTGTTCGGTGGCCTGATTTGTTCTGATAGTCAACTTACCTCGCGCGATCAGTGGCTAAACCGCCAAAACCATGCCGCGTATGAAATTAACTTTATTGAAGGTGATTACTATCAACATGAAAAATGTGAATATAATGAACCTATTCAAGCGTTGATTAAACAAGGTTGGGTAGTTGACCACCATAATAACCAATTTGGTTTGAATCGTTGTGAGGGTTAAACCCTAATCGTTGATTTGAGTATAAACCTATTAGCGTCGATTGAGGTTATTTGTAATACATTCACAATCTTTCTTTAGTAACAGCGATAGGATTCAAGTAAATGAATCCCTAAGTTCTCTAGTGTCATAGTCGTTTATCTAGCGCTATTCTTTTGATTCGACAGAGCCCTAAATATGTTCAATCTACCTTCTCCATAACGAGCGTCCCAGTCGGGCTTATAAACGACAGTCGTTCTAAGTAGGTACGCCTTTCATTAGAGTTCGGCATAAAGTCCCCCCTAAACCTAACGAACGCTCAAAGTCATTAGACTTAGAGCGTTGATAATACAAAGAAACTGATTGAGTTGCGTTAGGTAAAATGACGCTTTGTATATAATTGCCGTTTATTCAAATTAATTAACGCGCTCCTTCTGTTGTCAACTCTTGCTCAGCAACGGACAACATTGCAAACTCTTCTTCGGCTGATGTTGCCACTAAATTTTTACGACTATAGAGTCCATAATATGCACCGCCGATAACAAATAATCCCATAGTCATAAAGAAGGCTGATGGATCAAATGCATAGACGCCAGTCATCGCAACGAGAGATAAAACGAGTGATATCCCTGACGTGAACATTCCTCCTGGTGTTTTATACGGGCGTTCCAGTTCAGGTTGTTTAATGCGCAGTAAAATATGACTCAGTGACATTAATGCATACGATACGGTTGCACCAACAACCGCCATTGCCAGGATGAGGTCGCCTTCACCAGTTAATGACACTAAAAACCCAAAAATACCTGGAACTAACAACGCGCGAGAAGGGACTTTTTTCTTACTCGTGAGAGATAAACTCTGTGGTAAATAACCAGCACGAGAAAGCGCAAACACCAAGCGACTGTAGCCATAAATAATGGAGAAGAATGACGCTACCAAGCCAGCTAAACCAAGTATGTTGACGGCTGTTGCCAGTGTTGAATTGCCCGTTATTTTTAGGGCATCCACTAGAGGGACAGCGCTATCACCGATAACTTGAGACCCGACGGCCCCGGCAAGAAGTACCACGACTAACGTTGCTGTTACTAATAAAAATAGCATCGCACCAATGATACCCTTTGGTACATCTTTCGCTGGGTTCTTCGCTTCTTCTGCTGCCAATGGAACGCCTTCAACCGCTAGGAACAACCACATTGCAAATGGCAACGCAGCCCATACTCCATACCAACCGAAAGGCAATATTTCTGTTGCCTGAGCTGTCGTTGGCGCGATATCAAACAAATTATCAATGTTAAACTCACCAATTAGTGCGCCAGCCGTCATTAAAATTGCCAGCACAGCTAATCCACTGATCACCATCATAACCTTTAGCGCTTCACCAACACCTGCCATGTGAATAGCGATAAAAAGTGCATAGAAAAGTGCGTACACCATAGGGCCATCCATCCCAATGAGTTCATTGACAGCTGAGCCAATAAAAATAACGATAGCGGCGGGTGCGAGCGCGTATTCTATAAGAACCGATAAACCCGTAAAGAAACCACCGGTTGGACCCATTGCTTGACGAGCAAAACTGTAACCGCCTCCAGCGGCAGGAATTGCAGCCGACATTTCTGCTAGCGATAACACTAAGGTTAAGTACATTACCGCCATCGCTATCGCCGCGATTAGGAAACCGCCCCAGCCCGCTTGAGCGATACCAAAGTTCCACCCTGCAAAGTCGCCTGATATAACATAAGACACCCCAAGGCCTGCAAGCAGAATCCAACCTGCGGTACCTCTTTTTAACTGCCTTTTGGCCAGATATTCCTGATGATTAGACATAGTAAATCCTTCTACATATTAAGAAACTAATAAATTGTTGCTGTGCTTGTCGTCGAGAGGCTTATGACATTGCTCATCCACCAATGATCGGTCTTTCAAGTTCACGCCAGAAAGCTGTAATTTTCGCGCCTCGGTGAGCAAATAGAACGCACGCTGGCAAGCATCGTCGTAATTAAGGCCTTGTGGCCGTACGTTAGAAATACAATTTCTTTGTGAGTCCTTCGAACCTCGCTTTGCCCCCCATGTCAGATAGAGCCCCATACTGTCCGGTGATGTTAGGCCTGGTCTTTCTCCGACTAAAACGAGTACGGCTTTCGCTTTAAGGCATTGGGCAACATCATCACCGACCGCAACTCGCCCCTGCTTGACCACGGTTATTGGCGCGATTGTCCATTGGTTGACGTCATCTTTTATTAATAAGGACATCAAGCGTTCGATTACCGGTACGGCGTGATTCTGAATAGAAACCGATGACAAGCCATCAGCAATGACGATCGCTAGATCGGGCTGAGCATTCTGTTCTTTGGTGATGCCTGCGAGCTTATTCCATGATGCGTCATCAAGCTGACGTCCTAAATCGGGACGTTGTAAATACATTAGGCGATCGGTCACCTTGCTGGTCACTGTCATTGGCGGCTTGTGGGTGTGTTTAAAAATCAGGTGTGAACCCGTTAACCCTTCGATTAAGGTATCGACATCTAAAGCGCAATGAACGGCGTCCATTGCTTTTGCATGATCTAGCTGAAAACTAAGTAATTCGTTGGTCGGTACACTGTTACCGGTTCGCCCTAATGCGATGCGTGCAGAAGTGAACTCTCGAAGCTCAACCCAAGGGTTTCGAATTACTACGTTTATTGATTTCTGGCCTTTACGTTCGATGAGTTTATCCATGAGAGACCCTCGCGTTTAATTGTTCGATGGTTGCGGCGAACGAACTCGCGGTGCCATTATTGAGACGCACGTCATTGATGTCTTCAAAGATCCCCATTTTCATCAACCACTGCTCGAACTCTGGTGCCGGTTTTAAGCCCAATACCTTTCTAGCGTACAAGGCATCATGGAATGAGGTCGTTTGATAATTGAGCATAATGTCGTCGGAACCTGGAATACCCATGATGAAAGAACACTCTGCAACTCCTAGCAACGTAAGCAGGTTATCCATATCGTTTTGATCGGCATAAGCATGATTGGTGTAGCAAATATCGCATCCCATAGGCAATCCAAGTAGCTTTCCACAGAAGTGATCTTCTAATCCAGCCCGTATGATTTGCTTCCCATCAAACAGATATTCAGGTCCAATAAAGCCTACAACCGTATTGACGAGCAAAGGATCAAACTGTCTCGCCACGGCGTAAGCACGCGCTTCACAGGTTTGTTGGTCTACACCATGAAAAGCATTCGCAGACAATGCCGTTCCTTGACCCGTTTCAAAATACATCACGTTATTGCCAACGGTGCCTCTGTTGAGAGAAAGCGCGGCTTCTTGGGCTTCTTGCAACACGTTTAAATTAATACCGAACGTGTCATTTGTACCCTGTGTGCCGCCTATCGACTGGAAAACAAGGTCAACGGGCGCACCAAGCTCAATGGCTTCAATGGTGTTTGTTACGTGAGTTAAAACACAGGACTGAGTTGGTATTTGATAATGCTGAATGACTTCATCCATCAAGTTCATTAACTTGATGGCTTGAGGCACATTATCAGTCGCAGGGTTGATACCTATTACTGCATCACCACTGCCGTACATAAGACCATCGAAAATAGTGGCAGCAATACCATTGAGAGAGTCTGTCGGATGGTTTGGTTGCAGGCGCGTTGATAAACGGCTCGGCATGCCAATGGTATTGCGAAAGGCGGTGATGACCTGACATTTTTTAGCGACCTGGATGAGGTCTTGATTGCGCATTATCTTACTTACCGCGGCCACCATTTCGGGGGTCAATCCCTGGCGAATTTGTGCAATTGCAACGCTGTCAGCAAGATCACTTAGAAGCCAATTACGAAAGTCCCCTACAGTTAGGTGCTCTATCGGTTTAAAGGCTTCATTATCATGGCTATCAATGATTAGGCGTGTGATTTCGTCACTCTCGTACGGGATAACAACCTGGTTCAAAAAGGTCTTCAGTGGTAAGTCGGCCAATGTCATTTGTGCAACGACTCGTTCAGCAGCCGATTCTGCGCATACGCCAGCTAACGCATCTCCAGAGCGCTCAGGCGTCGCCTTCGCCATTAAATCGGCGAGCGAGTCAAAGACATATATTCTATTTCCCTGTTGCCGACGATAACTTGCCGTCATTACGCTTCCTTTTCACAACATGGTTCATTTTTTGCTAAACCATCAATACAGATAAGTAAAATAAAAGCGAATTACGTTCCAACCCATTATCAAAAATCGGCAATGTTATAATGTGCATATAAAACAGTTTGTTACGATATTTTTGCCCCAAATTGATTCACAGAATACACATCGGAAAGAGTTATCATGGATGTAGACGTCGTCCCACTAGCACCAGAACTGTGCATAAGGCATATAAAAGATGCAAACCAACAAGCCGCAAGCTTAGTCAATTGGCAGCAAGAGTATGACCAGTTGAGTAATGGTGGGTTTGTCGGGCAAATAAACGAGCGTAGATTACCCAACATTCATATTTTTCGAGAGGATAGTAATCGAGCTTTACGACAGCAGTGCCGCGTTGAAGGTGGCGGGTTATGGCTTGGGTTAAGTACCGACGACAAACCCTTGTACATTAACCATTCACGTCAAGATGCAGACAAAATTTTGCTTCGTAAAGGGGGCTTGGATTTTGAGTTAATGACACCAGAATCATTTTCAATCTATGGCATTGTGCTTAAACAAGAATTTGTCCAGACTCTCCTAGAGCAACTGAATCTTGATGGTATTACTGAAGATGAACTTTATTTACCGAAGTTAACAAGGCAACAAACTCAACAACTCAAGTACTACTTGGCTATCCTACTTGATCCTCAGCAATTACGTTGGTCAAGCAAAACTCATCACACCATTATTAAGGACGTGTTGCTGGAATTGCTTTCATCAAGCTTTGAAAACGAAATCCGTTCGAACTCGATACCACATCGACAAATAGTGATGAATCGCATCATTTGCTATCTGGAAAGTCGAAGCTACCATACCCCTGTCACTATCAGTGAATTGTGTAATGCTGTGCATGTCAGTCGACGAACGTTACAATACACTTTTCAAGCCTGCTGCAATAGTTCACCCAAACAGTTTGTTCATCGAACACGGCTCAATCAAATACGCAGAATGTTGCAAGAACCATTAGAAACCCGCACGATTACCGAGTTAGCTTATGATTTTGGTTTTTTCCACTTAGGCCAATTTAGCCACAGCTATAAGTTATTATTTGGTGAGTCACCATCAGAGACAAGATTTGCAAATATAAGTGGCTTTTTTCCTGAATTCGAATGAAAGGCGTACCTGCCCATAACGGATTTACTTTCTAAAATACACTGAGTTGCAGGCATACCTTATGCGAGTCAGGAGAAAATCTAACTGCCACGTATAAAACTCTAAACCAAGTCTGTAAGCTAGCAACTGGGTTGACGGTGAAACAGATGCTTGATTCATACACCACCATCGAGATGAAAAGACGGCTGGTGATCAGTAATACTACCACCCAGCAGATGGCGTATGATTTTGGTTTCGAGGACGCGAGTAATTTCGTTAAATACTTTAAAAATCTGACGGGTTCGACACCAACACAATTTCAGAAGCGATTTAATAAGTCTAGGCTTTAGCTATCGTGCAACAATTAGTCGGTTTCTAGACTCATGGATAGGTTTAGCAACGGGTAACTTTTACTTTAATTTGTAAAGTTGTTTCGGTAATCACTCCCTGCTTAGTGTTATTGGTATCTTCACTGACTCTCCACCTCATCACTAGATGCTGCGAAAGATCAAACACGACAATCTCTTTCTGTTCCCTCTCTAAAAAAATTCAAGAATATCTATAACCATCAATGCCGACGACACCACATTTGGCCGGAGGTCTCCATTTCTCTTTCGAACTATCTCGTATCAAGACAAGACGCCATTTTTCGTAATTTATAAAAAGCCTTTTCAAAAAACCAAGAAGGGATAACGATCAACTTCAAACTTTCGAAACAAGTAATAATTATTTTTGAAATGTTGTTTTAAAAATAATTGTAAGAAGGAGGCGTTTGCTTTATTGTATGACTAAGTCAAGTGGCCAGCACAACAGAAACGCCACACCACCAAACATAATTGAGGAAGCAAACATGATGTTAGAGTCATTCAATCTGGAAGGAAAAGTAGCGATAGTGACTGGCTGTGATACGGGTCTTGGCCAAGGTATGGCAATTGGTCTGGCGGAAGCTGGGTGCAAAGTAGTTGGCGTTAATTATGTTGAGCCAACAGAGACGGTTGAAAAAATGAAAGCGGCAGGTCATACGTTTTTGGACGTGCGTGCCAATCTTCTAAAGCAAGAAGATATCCCAGGAATTATAGATAAAGTACTGACTGAGTTTGGTCGCGTAGATATCCTTGTGAACAATGCAGGCATTATACGCCGAGAAGATGCGATTGAGTTTTCTGAGCAAAACTGGGATGACGTGATGAACATCAATTCGAAGACCGTTTTCTTTATGTCTCAGTCTGTAGCGAAGCAGTTTAAAGCACAAGGTACGGGCGGTAAGATCATCAATATTGCATCGATGCTCTCTTTCCAAGGTGGTATCCGTGTCCCTTCATATACGGCGTCTAAGAGTGCGGTAATGGGTATTACTCGTGCGATGGCGAACGAATGGGCAAGTGACAACATCAATGTAAATGCGATTGCTCCTGGTTATATGGCAACCAACAATACTCAAGCGCTACGTGATGATGCTGACCGTAGTCAGGCTATCCTTGAGCGTATTCCTGCTGAACGTTGGGGTACCCCTAGAGATGTTGCTGGCCCATGTGTGTTCCTTGCTTCATCAGCATCAGATTATATTAATGGTTATACCATTGCTGTCGATGGTGGGTGGTTGGCTCGCTAACGAATTTAGTATTTTAAGATGGTGAACGATACTGTAGCGCAAGCTGTCGGGCTATTTAGTTTTCTTCTGGGTATTTCGACCTTTTACCAGAAAGAGGACAAAAAGCTCAAAGTGGTGATGCTGTTGTTGAATGTAAATCATCTTATTCATTTTTTACTATTAGGTTCCATTACATCGGCAATCGGTGCGTTGATTTCAGCGCTCAGAACTTGCACGGCAATGTATACCAAATCGTGGTGGGCGGCAGGATTGTTTGTTGCTCTCGCGGTTGGTAGCGGAGTAGGTTTAGCACAGCATTGGCATCAACTCTTGCCTCTGGTTGGCTCGATTATTGGAACGTACTCAATATTCAAATTGAATGGTATTGCACTTAGAGTCGGCTTTTTATTGGGAGCCGCATGTTGGTTAACCAACAACCTGATTATTGGTTCAATTGGTGGATCATTGATGGAAATATCAGTGATAGGGATGAATTTATTTACTATTTTTCGTCTGTACCAAGGTAAAGCTAAATGCAAAATTACGACGTAAAAATGGGATTAACAACGATATGTTCGTATATAACGATGACGTAAAAATGGAAGATCTTGGTGCTGGCGTTTCTCGCAAGGTGCTTGCTCATAGCGAAAATATGATGACGGTAGAAGTTCATTTTGAAAGCGGCGCTGTTGGTGCGATGCATACCCATCCTCATGAGCAGATTACCTATGTTTTGTCGGGAACCTTTGAATTTACTATTGGCGACGTGACCAAAGTGGTGTGCGCTGGCGATACGATGTACAAAAAGCCGGGTATCGAACATGGCTGTGTTTGCCTAGAACCTGGCGTATTACTTGATAACTTTACGCCAATGCGTAAAGACTTTGTTTAAGCTTTGAATCTTGAGATCGAACGTTTAAGCACTAAATTTTAAAATTTGCAGTAATGCTGCGGGAGAAAGTAAATGAAAATCGCGTTAATGATGGAAAACAGTCAAGCCGGCAAAAATGCAATGGTATCCGCTGAACTAGAGTCAGTTGCTGGTGGTTTTGGTCATGATGTTTTCAACCTAGGGATGACAGACGAGAATGATCATCACTTAACTTATATTCACCTAGGTATTATGGCGAGTATTTTGATTAACTCGAAAGCCGTTGACTTCGTTGTGACAGGATGTGGAACAGGCCAAGGCGCTATGATGTCACTGAATTTGCACCCAGGTGTGGCGTGTGGTTATTGTTTAGAGCCGTCGGATGCGTTCTTGTTCAACCAAATCAACAACGGCAATGCTATCTCGCTCGCTTTTGCGAAAGGTTTTGGCTGGGCTGGTGAGCTAAACGTGCGTTACATTTTTGAAAAAGCGTTCTCAGGAGAGCGTGGTCAAGGTTATCCACTGGAGCGAGCAGAGCCACAACAACGTAACGCCGTGCTTCTCAATGAAGTGAAAGCTGCAGTTGTGAAGGATAATTTTATTGATTCACTAAGTGCGATCGATCAAGAGTTAGTGAAGACTGCTGTTGGTAGCCCTCGTTTCCAGCAGTGTTTCTTTGATAATTGCCAGAATCAAGAAATTGCTGATTACGTTCGTTCACTTCTGGACTAATTCTCGCGTTCGATGTGATAGAGCCAGCCTAATGAGGTTGGCTTTTTTATGCTTGGTACTTGGGGGGCTTTCTTTGATAAGCAGAAAAGTTCGCAGTATCACCGTTTAGAACCATGCCTTTTGAAAGCCAACTCTATGCCGCTTGATCTCTTCACCCAAAAGCTTATTCCTCAATAATTTATATACGTTCTTATTTGTATGACTTTTGTATCGCCTGGATCACAAAACTTACAGTGATCTCTTTTATAAAACGTTGTTAATGCAATAATGAAATGGCATTTTAAAAATAAACAAATTTAAACGAAGCAATAATGAAAAGGGGTTCGTAATGAATATCGACATGCTCGTTGTTGGTGTCTACTTTATCTTTATGATAGCGATTGGCGTTATCTTTAAACGTTTTGCAGGCAACTCTACCAGTGACTACTTTCGTGGTGGAGGCAAGATGCTATGGTGGATGGTTGGCTCTACCGCGTTCATGACTCAGTTTAGTGCTTGGACATTTACTGGCGCTGCGGGTAAAGCTTTTACCGATGGGTTCCCAATCATGGTTATTTTCATGGCGAACGCATTTGGCTTTTTACTTTCTTGGTTGTTTTTTTCGTACCGCTTTCGACAAATGCGTGTAGTCACACCTATTGAAGGTGTTCGTCGTCGATTCGGTGCAACTAATGAGCAAGTGTTTACATGGGCAACCATGCCGACAAGCGTGGTTTACACCGGTATATGGCTAAATGGTCTTGCACTATTCGTCAGCGCCGTGTTTAAAGTTGATATAGAAACAACAATTATTGTCACTGGTTTGATTGTTCTCTTTATTTCGGTTCTAGGCGGTGCATGGGGGGTGGTTGCCTCAGACTTTGTACAAATGGTGGTAATAATGGCTGTGACGGTGGTTTGTGCTGTCGCTGCATTGGCCAAAATTGGTGGGCCATCGAATCTTATCGAACAATTCCCAACCGACAGTATTATGGGTTCTGATATGAATTACCCATTGCTGTTCGTATCTTGGTTTATCTTCATGTTCGTGAAGCAACTGCAAAACATCAACAACATGCAAGACTCTTATCGATTCTTAACGGCAAAAGATTCTGTTAACGCACGTAAAGCCGCACTGCTGGCGTTCGTATTGATGCTGATTGGACCGGCGATTTGGTTCTTACCACCTTGGGTAACAGCAATTATCTATCCTGAAGCTGCAACCGTACACGCAGCAGAACTTGGTAGTAAAGCCGCTGATGCGGTCTACCTTGTGTTTGTCGAAAACGTAATGCCTGTTGGTATGGTGGGGCTGCTTATGTCAGCGGTATTTGCGGCAACAATGTCTTCAATGGATTCAGGCTTAAACCGAAACTCTGGTGTGTTTGTGCGTAACTTCTACGCACCGATCATTGACAAAAATGCGGATGACAGAAAGCTGATGCGCGTGAGTCAATTTATGACCATGGTTTTCGGAATATTGATCATCATGGTGGCTCTATTTATTAATTCTCTACGAGGTTTGAGCCTTTTCGACGCGATGATGTACGTAAGTACACTGCTGCAAATGCCAATTCTAGTGCCGTTGTTCTTTGGCATGTTTATTAAGAAAACACCAGACTGGGCGGCTTGGGCGACATTAGCTGTCGGTATGATGGTGTCTTATATTGTGAGCTTTGTGCTCACAGCAGACGTAGTAGCTAATTTATTAAACCTTGAAGTTCCGTTCACTGGGCGTGAAGCCAGTGACTTAAAAGTTCTTCTTGGGGTGATGGGGCACTTAGTGATAACTGGCGGCTTCTTCTGCCTAACAACAAAGTTCTACAAAGAGCCTGTTGGCAAAAGAAACACAGAGCTTAAAGAGTTCTGGAGTGATGTCGCTACTCCTGTTATCGAAGAAGAAGGCCAAGACGAAATGGATCGCCAACAGCGTGACATGTTGGGCAAGTTAATTCTGGTTTTTGGTGCACTGGTCACCGCTATGATACTTATCCCGAACCCATTCTGGGGGCGTATGGCCTTTGTCTTCTGTGGCGCGGTGATTGTTACTGTTGGCTCACTGTTATTGATGAGTGCTCGGAAAACGCCTCAATTAGAAGTGTCTATTTCTAAGTAACCCGGCAACAAGTAGTCAGTGTATAGCCAGAGAGCACGGTCTCTCTGGCTTAGATTGGTTTACCTCGATGAGGGGGGGTAGAAAACCAGTTTATTACTAAGTTTTCCCAAAAGGTTATCAACGCCGTTTTATACAAGAGTTTGAATTATGTCTGCATATATACATCAAGATTTTCTATTGCAGGGAGACACTGCCAAGCGTTTATATCACGACTATGCGGCTGGACTTCCCATTATTGACTATCACAATCACCTTGATGCCAAAGCGATCTACGACAACCATCAATATGACAATATCGCTCAAGCTTGGTTGAGTTGCGATCACTACTTGTGGCGCGCATTACGCAGTAACGGGGTTGATGAGCATTACATTACGGGTGATGCGAGTGATTACGACAAGTTCCAAAAGTGGTGTGACACCATGCCTTATCTGATCGGTAATCCGCTGTATCATTGGTGTCACTTGGAACTCAAAAAATACTTTGCTCTCGATTTACTACTCAACCCAGAGAATTGTGAGGTGATCTGGCAGCATTGTAATCAAAAGCTTAAGCAAGAGTCTCATCGATTCCAAGCGCTTATCAAAAAGAGTCGAGTAGACACCTTGTGCACCACTGATGACCCACTTAGTGATTTGGTCTATCACGATAAACTCAGCCGCTCGGAGTTTACGGTACAGGTTTTGCCTACATTCCGCGCCGACGGCCTCATTGAAATCGAGAATCAAACTCGCTTTCAAAAGACGCTAAGTTCACTGAATGCCCTCACGGATGTCAATGTGGTCGATTTTGCTAGCTATGCTAAAGCCATTACTTCTCGAGTGGATTATTTCGCACAGCGCAACTGTCGATTATCTGATTTGGGGTTAAAAATTGTGGAGTTTTCGCATTATCAGCCTGACGTGCTTGACCAAGTGATAGCAAAGGTAAAAGACGGCGAAGCGCTTAGCCGTGAGGAAATTTCGCAGTTCAAAACAGCCGTATTTGAGGTGCTTGGTAAGGCTTATCACAAGCATGGTTGGTCGATGCAAATTCATATTGGTGTTTTAACTAATGTGAACAAGCGCCGCTTTGATGAGCTCGGTGGTGGTATGGGTTTTAGTGTTATCAGTGACAACCCAATTGCAGAAAACCTAGGTCATTTGTTGAGTATGTTGGATCAAGACTGCCAACTACCGCAAACCATCATCTATAGCCTCAACCCTAAAGATAGTCCTGTGCTAGGTTCCATTATAGGGGCTTTTCAAGACAGTGATGCGAATCCAGGTAAAGTACAGCTTGGTTCAGCATGGTGGTTTAACGACCACAAGGCTGGCATGGAAAAACAGCTTCAAGACTTGGCTAATTTAGGTGCTTTAGGGCGCTTTGTCGGAATGCTCACCGATTCTCGCAGTGTATTGTCGCTCTCTCGTCATGACTATTTTCGTCGCATTCTATGTAATTTACTGGGTCGGTGGGTCGATGAGGGAGAGTTACCTAATGATGAGTCTTTGCTTAAGCAAAGCGTCGAGAACATCTGTTACCAAAATGCCAAACAATACTTTAATTTTCATTCATCTCAAGATTTAGCGTAGGTATCCATTATGTTGCAGTTTACCTCTCAAAAAATGTCGGTAATTCGTCAAAATGCCAATCAAGACATCATCGAACAGATTATTCAAGATAATCAAATCGTGCTTACTTCAGATACGTTAGTTCCACCGGATGCCCGCGCGACATGGAATCTATATTACTTTTGCCCATCGCACGGGGTTCGCTTAAGTTGGGACAGAAACCGACCCACCGAACATAGATGTCCTGTCGATGGCGAGGTGCTTACCGGCGAACCTTATGATGGTGCGTGGTGGCGTTGGCTTAACGGACTTAATTCAAAAGCGTGCAATGACCTAGGGTTACTTTGGCAGATTACTCAAGAGCATAAATATGTCGAGAAAGTTCGAGAGATCTTATTAGGTTATGCAGAATACTATCCCAACTACGAAGAACACGGTGGTATTCCATACAACGGTCCGGGCAAAGCAAACGCTCAAACTCTCTGTGAAGCGAACTGTAATATCGACTTTGCTCGAGGCTATGATTTCATTAAAGATCAGTTGAGTGCGGAAGAGCAGCTATTTATTGAACAGCGTTTGTTGCGCGAAGGTGCGGAGTTCCTGATGCAACATCGAGCGGATCAATTGCATAACCATGAAATGAAAATTTCTGCGACAATTGGTGTGATAGGTTTGATACTTGATGACCGAAAGCTCATCGACTTTGCGGTGAACACGCCTTATGGCTTGAGGTATCAGCTAGAGAACGGTGTGAGGGGGGAGGGTTTATGGTTTGAAGGTTCAATCCATTACCATTATTACGCTTTGCAAGCCCTTCTTAACTTTGAAAAAATGGCATGTAAGTCTGAGCATTCACTGCAATCGGTACCAAATTTCCATACCATGTTGGCGTTCCCGCTCAAGCTGCTCATTAATACGGGAGACTTCCCCCGTCTGAACGATTGTATTGCTGGTCAAGAGAAGTTGACTCATAGCCATTTGTTCGAGTTCGGTTATCGCGAGTTCCGAGACCCTTTATTTGCATCGGCGTTGCAAAACATATATCAAGATAAGCCTCGGAATAATATCGATGCGTTGCTGTACGGTGTCGATGAATTACCGGTGGCTGAGCCGCTGACGTGTCAGTCTATTCATGCCGAACAATCCGGTATCACTATTATGCATACTCGTGAGCACGACAATATGCTTTTGGTGAAGCATGCTCCTTATGGTGGTGAACACGATCATTATGATCGATTGGGGATTCTTATTACTCGCAATGGTAAAGAAATTTTGCCTGATTTGGGAACCACTGGTTATGGAGCCGAACTGCATTATGGTTACTATAAAAATACAGTGACACATAATACCTTGGCAGTGAATCAGAAGAACCAGCCGCCATCAAACCCTCAAGTTAATAAGTTTGTAAAAGATCAGGCTTACACATGGTTAGACACACAAACAGATTGGTGCGGCGAGTTACCGAAAGTTGACAGCCATACCATTGTTCAGTGGGATGAAGCGGCATATAAAGACGTGGTGTTTCGCCGTCAAATTCTATGGCTAGGGGATGTGGCGATTGAATTTAATACCGCCCAAAACCCACATCAACAACAACTGGACTTAGTTTGGCATATCAGAGGTCAACATAGCGCTTTGGCACAAGCACAAGGCTGCGAGAACCCGTTAGATGGACCTTTAGCAAGAATGACAAATTGCCATGAGATGCCGCTTCAGGAGTCCATGGTTCTGCGTTATTCAATTGAGGGCCAGGCAGAGTTTCACCAACAAGTGATTACGGATTGTTCGGCAACTCTGTTACTGGGGTATGCGCCAGATAATCCGGCAACCAGTGACTTAGCCTATACGATTTTGCGCAGCCAAGAAGCAGTTTTGAACGTTGTCGCGGTACATAACTTGACGCAAAACGATGAGATTCGAGTTGCTGATATCGAGTGGCAACCGGATGTTATCAACTTAAAACTGGTAAGAAATGGAGTGAGGCAACGTGTTTCAATCAATCAAGAGAAAGGCTCAGTTTTCATTGACTAGTCGGTAACATTGCATGGTTCAAGGACGAGCCAGTGTTGCTGACTGGTTCGTCTGTATCAACGCAGAGAACGAACCGCACACGGCCCACAACCCGTTCTTTTTCCGAGCTAGGCACGCTTATGTGGTTTGCCTGTTAGAGGTAAGGTTTACCATATTTCCTATGTAAGCGCTGAGTGCAACTGATGTGAGTTATCGTCTTTATCATATTAAACTTTGATTATTCAACGTGTTAATGTCTTAAGGTTTGTTGTTTTTTTTGTAGTTGATTTCGATTGTAAAACGATGTTTCGTTTTATTTGACTGCGCCTTTCAATAAAAGGATAATTATTGGCGATTTGAGATATGCTATTCGGAATACGGGGTTATAAAGTTTGATGGATATTACAGTACTACTCGCTATGTCCCTGATATTTATCGGTGCATTTATCCAAACTGCCACCGGGTTTGGCATGGCCATTGTGGCATCACCTCTGTTGTTGTATTTGTCACCAGAATACATCCCAGGCCCTATCATTATCGTTGGCTTTTTTATAGCGCTTCTTAATACGTATAAATATCGGACACAAATATCTTTACATGGCCTCATGAAAGGCATTTTAGGTCTAATTCCTGGTACTTGCGTGGGTGCGGCGATTCTTTACTTCATCGATGTTGGCCAGCTATCGGTGTTGCTTGGGACTACTGTCCTTATTGCTGTCGGTACAAGCTTACTTCCGATAAAAATGGAGGTGACTCCTAGGCGTTTGATGCTTGCTGGCTTCTTTTCTGGTTTTTTAGGTACGAGTTCAGGCATTGGTGGTCCACCAATGGCTTTGTTGTTGCAACATCAAAAAGTAGAGCAAATCCGTGCCAATCTAGCGGCATTCTTTTTAATGAGCTCTACCTTATCTCTGCTCATTCAGATCCCAATTGGCTATATGAGTATCAAACATCTATTGTTAGCACTTCCTTTGGTACCTGCTGGTTATGCGGGTCATAAATTAGCAATAAGTGTCTTACATCGACTTTCTAAAAAACTCGTGCGTAACCTCTCTCTAAGCTTGTGCCTTGTCGCGGGGATAGGGGCGGTTTACTCGGGTTTAAAGGTCATATAATTTTTATATTAAAGGTATCAAATGAAAAAGAATATTTTGTGGGTTGAGCAAGCTTGGACTGATACGTTTGAGAAAGTGAAGTCAACGAGCGAAGAGATGTCAGCTTGTTTTCCATCCATGACATCTAATGGTATTTACAGTGATACGGACAGACCGTGGGCCTGGGTCGTTGGATTTTGGCCTGGGTTGTTGTGGCTATTATATGAAAAAGAAAACTACTCTCCATTTAAGGACATCGCAATAGAACGTGAATTGACCATGGATGGCCCATTAGATGAGTTCGTTGATATTCATCATGATGTCGGGTTTATGTGGCAATTAACCTCAATCAAGCACTACGAACTGCTTGGAAATGAAAAATCCAAAACACGTGCGTTAAGAGCGGCGAGTCACCTAGCGAGTCGTTTTAATATCAATGGTCGATTTCTAACAGCATGGAATAAAAACGATGTGAATGATGCTGACCCCAAAGGATTAAGTATCATCGATAGCATGATGAACTTACCCATTTTATATTGGGCCGCTGAACAGTTGGATGCACCCAGATTCAAGCTCATTGCTATGGCACATGCCGACACGGTATTAAAAGAATTTATTCGTGAAGATGGCTCGGTCAGACATATGGTCGAGTTCGATTGCTTTTTGGGCGAGGTCAAACAGTATCATGGCGGGCAAGGCTACAATCAGGATTCCGCATGGAGTCGCGGAGCTTCTTGGGCAGTGCACGGTTTTGCATTGAGTTATCAATACACAAAGGAAGAACGCTATTTGGAAGCCGCAATGAAAACCGCGGACTTCTTTATCGAAAATTTGGCCGAAGATTCAGTGCCATATTGGGATTTCAGAGCTCCTATTAAGACAGACACCCCCCGAGATACTTCAGCTGGGGCTTGTGCCGCTAGTGGGCTTTTACTACTTTCAGATTTAGCACCAACAGCAGATCTGCGTGAGCGTTATCTTGTCGCAGCAAATGATATGCTAAATAGTCTTTATCAAAACTATGGAACCTATAACGATGATAGCAAGCAAGGTGTTTTGGTCGGAGGTACCTTTAACTATCCTAAAGGGCTCGGTATCGATTGTTCACTGATCTACGGAGATTACTACTTTGTGGAAGGGTTATACAGACTCAAAAACAAGTTAGCGTCACTATAACGCAGATCTTTCGCGGAACAAAAACTCAAGCACTGAGTTAGAGGGTATATTGAATTAAAATATATCTTAGTCAGCGATATGAAGGAAAAGTGAGCTCAAAATGTTGGCGAGAGAGCATTAGAGGTGTGGCTATTCACCTCCTAAGAACTCGACTAACACGACTTGTTCAATAAACGATTGGCTTCATTTAGGGCAGTAGAAATGCTCGATTGGTTAACTAGCACTGTGATTGAATGGCATTTTGTTTATTATCAATCACTTATAGAGATTCAATGCATTGGTTTTTAATTTTCCTATCTTTTGTTTTATCAATAAGAAATGTGATCGAGTTAAAGTATGGGCAAAGCAGAAAGTGTCGCCAGTCTCATTTATTCAATTAAATGTTTTATTTGTATTATTACATTATGTAATATTTTCCATTATCGCAGACACTCGAAGATGAAGTACCAAACAACGCCTGTTTGCGGACTTTGCTTTCACTTACAAACGCTGTCTTTGTAATATAATAATGGATTTAATATGAAACGAACTATTGTAAAAACCTTGATTGCCTCTTCTGTATTACTTGCCGTTGGTTGTGCGAGTACTAGCACACCTACCTCTGAATTTCCGAATAACAAAGAAACGGGTGTAGCCCTCCTGACGCCTGTTGCTCTTACGGCAAGCAGTCATGACGGCAACGGTCCAGATCGTCTGTTTGACCAAGATCTAACAACACGTTGGTCATCAGCGGGTGACGGCGAGTGGGCAATGTTGGACTATGGTTCAGTGCAAGAGTTTGACGCGGTTCAGGCAGCATTCAGTAAAGGTAATGAGCGTCAGTCTATATTCGATATTCAAGTCAGTGTTGATGGCGAAAACTGGACAACAGTACTTGAGAATCAAATGAGCTCAGGTAAAGCGATCGGTCTAGAGCGTTTCCAGTTTGAGCCGGCGGTTAAAGCACGTTACGTGCGATACGTTGGTCACGGCAACAGCAAAAGTGGTTGGAATAGTTTGACTGAATTAGCGGCTGTTAACTGTAACGTTAACGCTTGTCCTGCTAGCCATATCATTACTCCGGCAGTCGTCGCTGCTGAAGCAGTAATGATCGCAGATATGAAAGCGGCAGAAAAAGCACACAAGGCTGCACGTAAAGATCTTCGTTCTGGTAACTTCGGCGTAGCCGCCGTTTACCCTTGTGATACGACAGTTAAATGTGACACACGCAGTGCGCTACCAGTACCAACAGGTTTACCAGCAACACCGGTAGCAGGTAATGCACCTAGCGAAAACTTTGATATGACTCACTGGTACCTATCTCAACCATTTGACCATGACAAAAATGGCAAGCCTGATGATGTGTCTGAGTGGAACCTTGCAAACGGTTACCAACATCCAGAAATCTTCTACACTGCTGACGATGGTGGTTTAGTCTTCAAGGCTTATGTGAAAGGTGTGCGTACATCTAAAAACACTAAGTACGCGCGTACCGAGCTTCGTGAAATGATGCGTCGTGGCGACCAGTCTATTAGCACTAAAGGTGTGAATAAGAACAACTGGGTATTCTCAAGTGCACCTAAAGCTGATTTAGAAGCGGCGGCTGGCATTGATGGCGTTTTAGAAGCAACATTGAAAATCGACCACGCAACAACAACAGGTAACGCGAATGAAGTAGGTCGCTTTATCATCGGTCAGATTCACGACCAAAACGATGAGCCAATTCGTTTGTACTACCGTAAGCTGCCAAACCAAGCAACAGGTGCGGTTTACTTTGCACATGAAAGCCAAGACGCAACAAAAGAGGATTTCTATCCTTTAGTGGGCGACATGACTGCTGAAGTGGGTGACGATGGTATCGCGCTTGGTGAAGTGTTCAGCTACCGCATTGACGTTAAAGGCAACACGATGACGGTTACTCTAATGCGTGAAGGCAAAGACGACGTTGTACAAGTGGTTGATATGAGCGAAAGCGGCTACGATGCAGGCGGCAAGTACATGTACTTCAAAGCCGGTGTTTATAACCAAAACATCAGCGGTGATCTAGACGACTACTCACAAGCAACTTTCTACCAGCTAGACGTGTCTCACGATCAATACAAAGATTAATCTTATCTTATAAAAACACAGCCTCCCGCTCATTGAGCAGGAGGCTGTGTTTTGCTTGTTGCTTGTTGCTTGTTGCTGATTGCTTGGCTGATGGCTTACGCACCGATAGCGAGTCTGAGCTGTCAGCAGCCATCCGTTTAGACGTGTGACATGGATGCTTCGCAATGGGTACGCCATTGTTAACGTTAGTATACAAATAAAAATTCCCATCAACGTTGTTGACGGGGATTATTTGCTAACGACTAGATCGTGCAAGCGGTCTTAAACTATCGGAACTACCGTCCTAATAATGACTTTTTGATTATCTTTAGCGCTTCGCTTTTAAACTAAATCAAACCTGTCAGCGTTCATGACTTTCACCCATGCTGCAACAAAGTCTTTGATGAACTTTTCTTGGTTATCATCTTGAGCGTACACCTCTGCGTAAGAACGTAAAATGGAGTTCGAACCAAACACGAGGTCAACGCGAGTAGCCGTCCATTTTGTTTCTCCACTAGCACGGTCATCAATGTGATACAGATTGCGGCCTTTCGGCACCCAGGTGTATCTCATATCTGTCAGATTAACGAAGAAATCATTCGTCAATGCACCCACTCTGTCAGTGAACACACCGTGACCTGTACTAGCGTGGTTTGTGCCTATCACACGCATACCCCCAACAAGTACCGTCATCTCAGCGGCGGTGAGCCCCATCAATTGCGCTCTATCTAAGAGCAGTTCTTCAGGACTTACCACATAGTTTTTCTTCTGCCAGTTACGGAAGCCATCCGCCAACGATTCAAGAACATCAAATGATGCCGCATCTGTGGCATCGGCTGTGGCATCACCGCGTCCTGACGCGAATGGAACGGCCACGTCAAAGCCAGCGGTTTTGATTGCCTTTTCAACGCCAACATTGCCCGCTAAAACGATGACATCAGCGATACTGATATCGAACTGCTGACTAATGGTTTCTAAAACAGATAACACTTTCGCTAGACGCTCAGGCTCGTTACCTTCCCATTGATTTTGAGGGGCAAGTCGAATGCGAGCGCCGTTTGCACCGCCGCGATTGTCGGAGCCACGAAACGTACGTGCGCTGTCCCAAGCGGTATTGACTAGTTCACTTACTGTTAGATCCGTCGCTTCGATAGCCGCTTTAGCCGCGCTTACGTCCTGGTTTAACTTCCCAGCTGGGACTGGGTCTTGCCAAATTAACGCTTCAGTCGGTGCATCTGGGCCAACATAGCGAGATTTTGGTCCGAGATCTCTGTGGGTCAATTTAAACCAAGCACGAGCAAATACATCCGAGAAATAGGCAGGATCGTTATGGAATTTCTCTGAGATTTTACGATAGGTAGGGTCGATTTTCAGAGCCATATCGGCATCTGTCATCATTGGGTTATAGTGAATCGATGGGTCTTCTACATCGACAGGTTTATCTTCTTCAGCAATGTCGACAGGTTCCCATTGCCAAGCACCCGCAGGGCTTTTCGTTAATACCCAATCGTATTTAAATAGTAATTCAAAGAATCCGTTATCCCATTGCGTTGGATTGGTCGTCCAAGCACCCTCAATACCACTCGATACGGTATCGCGGCCAATGCCTCTCGAGTTGTTGTTCATCCAACCCATGCCTTGCTCTTCAAGGTTGGCACCTTCTGGATCGGCACCTAATTGGCTTGCGTCACCATTACCGTGTGCTTTACCAACCGTATGCCCACCTGCGGTTAAGGCAACCGTTTCTTCGTCATCCATCGCCATACGAGCAAATGTCACGCGCATATCTTGGGCTGTTTTCAACGGATCAGGATGACCATCGACACCTTCAGGGTTAACATAGATTAGCCCCATCATGACCGCTGCCAGTGGGTTTTCTAGGTCTCGTTCACCAGAATAACGGCTATTTTCTCCACCACTTGGTGCTAACCATTCTGTTTCTGAACCCCAGTAAATATCTTTTTCTGGGTGCCAAATATCTTCTCGACCAAATGCAAAGCCGAACGTTTTCAGCCCCATCGATTCATAAGCCATGTTTCCAGCTAATATCATGAGATCAGCCCAGCTAATTTTGTTGCCATATTTACGCTTTATTGGCCAAAGGATACGACGCGCTTTGTCTAAGTTGACATTGTCAGGCCAAGAATTAAGAGGAGCAAAGCGTTGACTACCCGTCGA
Source organism: Vibrio sp. 10N.261.51.F12 (assembly GCF_041471725.1). Lineage (NCBI taxonomy): Bacteria > Pseudomonadati > Pseudomonadota > Gammaproteobacteria > Vibrionales > Vibrionaceae > Vibrio > Vibrio sp. 10N.261.51.F12. The sequence goes on from NZ_JBFROV010000035.1 coordinate 66,404, forward strand.
AGCCCCACCGCGACCATCCGCGATACGATAAGTCCCCGCCGAATGCCATGCCATTCGAATCATTAATCCGCCATAGTGACCCCAGTCAGCCGGCCACCATTCTTGGCTGTCGGTCATTAACGCTTTGAGGTCTTGTTTTAAAGCGTCGACATCGAGGGTTTTCAGCTCATCGCGATAATTGAAGTCAGGCCCCATTGGATTTGTCTTACTATCGTGTTGATGCAAAATATCGAGATTTAACGCTTTAGGCCACCAAGCGACATTAGAGTTGGAAGAGTCGGTCACTCCGCCATGCATAATTGGGCACTTTCCAGCACCATGAGTAGATTGGTCTTTCATGACTTGCTCCATTCCGTGTCAGCAATGTGTTTCACAATTGAAATCACATTTACGATGAATAATTAACCAACTTCGATCTGCTCCAATTCTGCTTACTTGAGACAACACGAGCAAATTCATAAGTGATGAAATGAAACAATAGGTGATATTAAGCGAGATTACTCGACGATATGATCTATTAATAAAATAGAGAAAACCCATTGATTTAACTATCTGAAATTAAGGGGTTTAAAATTAGTAGAAAGTAGAAAGTAGAAAGTAGAAAGTAGAAAGTAGAAAGTAGAAGTAGAAAAAGGCTCAGCATGGATGAGCGGGGTCTACATGCCCTATGCCACTCATCTAAAGATCTAATTTTGGTTGGATAAAGTCGATAAACGCTGAAATACGTTTGGCAACAGACGATGATTTGTAGAACACGGCATTGATCTGCTCTCTGCCAGTGCTTGGCAATTTATCACTCTCTAACAGCGGAACTAAACGGCCTTCGTCAATATCTTTTTTGACCATAAAACCAGATAAACAAGCGATACCATTTCCTGTCAACGCGAGTTGTCTAACCGTTTCACCATTACTCGATATAAGAGTCGGACTTAAAGACTCAAAACCTTTCAAGGGCCAGTGATTGAGGATCTTAGGGCCTGTAAATCCTATCGTATCATGTGAAACAAGATCACGTGGCCTTTGCGGAAATCCACGTTTTGATAAATATTCTGGAGCGGCCACGATGTACAACAAGCTTCGACCTAACGGCCTTGCGTGAAGTGTTGAATCCGTTAACTGGCCAATTCGAATGGCCAAATCCGTTTTCTTTTCCAGTAAATCAACAAAGCCTTCGTTTGAAGTCAGTTCTAATTCGATATTTGGGTATTCTTGACTAAATGCTTGAACAAGAGGGATAAGTTGATGGAACACAAATGGGCTCGCCGCATCCACACGTAAACGTCCTGAGGGTAACTCGCCCCTCGTGATGATGTCTTCTTCTGCGAGTTGGATCTGGGCTAACCCAACACGAACCGACTCGATAAATTGACGCCCTTCATCCGTCAACTCAACTCGTCGCGTAGTGCGGTTAAGTATCGATACACCCAGTTGTTTTTCTACCTTGCTCACCGCTCTTGATACACGAGCGACTTGAATATCTAATGCCTCTGCTGCTGCTGTAAAACCGCCGCTATCGACTACCGTCAATAATATCTCCAGATCGTCAGAACGCGTCCGCATGTCACTTCCTCATATTTCAATAGAGTCATTTATTGCATTTATAACAAATATTATTTGCTAAAACCTCTATTTTTCTCAATTAATCATCCAAGCATAATGCTGCCATCGAAACAGAGCGGGGCATTAAGGCGCTGTCATCACACCTTATGCCCGCCATATATCACGAAACAAACATAAGCGAGTACATTATGCCCTTAGCACTTCTTGCACTGACGCTCAGCGCCTTTGCGATCGGAACCACAGAGTTTGTTATTGTTGGGTTACTGCCAACAATGGCAAATGATTTAAGTGTCTCTTTACCATCAGCCGGACTTTTAGTTAGCCTTTACGCCCTTGGTGTTGCTATTGGCGCTCCTGTTTTAACGGCGCTGACCGGTAATTGGAATCGCAAACAAGTACTACTTACCGTTATGACTCTCTTTGTTGCCGGTAACGTACTAGCTTGGCAAGCCCCAGGGTACAACACATTGGTGCTTGCCCGTATATTGACCGGTCTCGCGCATGGCGTGTTCTTCTCCATTGGTTCGACCATTGCCACAGGGTTAGTTTCTAAAGAAAAGGCAGCCAGTGCCATTGCCATTATGTTTACGGGTTTAACGGTAGCACTCGTTACTGGTGTTCCACTGGGTACTTATATCGGCCAAGCTTTTGGTTGGCAGTCCACGTTTCTTACCGTTGCCGTTTTGGGGTTAATCGCATTAATTGGTAGTGCTTTCTTAGTGCCAAGCAACCTTAAGCAACCACCTGCGGCAAAGCTATCTTCACAACTGAAAGTACTCACTCAGCCACGATTACTTTTAGTCTATGCCATCACAGCGTTAGGTTACGGCGGTACGTTTACCGCATTTACCTTCCTTGCTCCGATTTTAGAACAGGTGTCAGGATTCAACTCGAGTGCTATCAGTTTAATCATGTTGGTGTACGGCGTTTCTGTCGCGGTTGGTAACATCTGGGGCGGAAAAATGGCCGATAAGATGGGGCCCATCAAAGCGCTGACCGTTATATTTTCAGGTTTAGCGGCTATCTTAGTCTTGTTTAATTTTACGGCCGTGCACCCTATAGCGGCAGTGGCAACCATCTTGGTTTGGGGGGCCTTTGCCTTTGGTAATGTCCCTGGGTTGCAAGTTTATGTTGTTAATTTGGCAGAGAAATACACGCCAGATGCGGTCGATGTAGCGTCTGGACTTAACATCGCCGCTTTTAATGTAGGCATAGCGCTAGGCTCTTGGGGTGGTGGCTTGATCGTGACGAAAGCGGGATTGATGCACACCCCATGGGTAGGGGCCGTCATTGTTCTCATTGCGTTGGCACTAACCCGTTATAGTGGCAAATTGGATACTCGTAATGAAACCAAAAATGAAGTGCTTGAGGCAGCATAAATAACGCCTCCGTAAATCAGCCCCCGCAATGTTGGCCAATGTTGTTTCATTGGCCAACATAATCGCGTTCATTATATTAATCTATATCGGTAACTTGGAGGCAGCGTGATGAACACCGCTTTTATTGCGGCTGCAAGTCGTGGTTCAGGGCTTTCAAAAAACGACGTGTCTCGGTATGTTTTCGTTACCATAGACCACCATCTGATTAGTAACCCGTCAGCTCCATATAGCCGGAGCCGGAATGGGATCCTTCAATTGTGATAGGGCCCTCCCAATACGGCACAGACAGTGGCATTTTGGCGTTTGGATTAAGCGCTGAAACGGTCAGCTCGATCTGTTGCGATGGAATAGAAACTTGCCACTTGGTTGGATAATCACGCCCGTCGATTTCTGTTTGCTTGAGGGCGATTAAACGGATGTCTTGTTGGTCGATAGTGATACCAGAGCCATCTTGCTGCATTAACTTCGCGTGGGAATAACTTGTTTCCCCAGTGGTTGAATGTCGAAGCTGAAACACGACCAAGCTGGTGGCATCACTCAACCTTAGCGCAAACCAATCCCAGCCTTGTTGTGAGTCGAGCAAGAACTGCGAACTCCACTCTCTGTCTATCCAACCTTTGCCTGATACATGATGGGTTTTTCCATCAATCGTGACCTCGCCTGAGACATTAATGAACGGCTGACTGTAGTAATACGAGGCAACCCGACCATCGAGACTCTTGGTGCTGTAGCCTTGATCGCCTTGTTTTTGGTAGGGTGCAGCAGAGGTTAGCTTGAGCGAGTAACCAAATTGATCTGATTTTGCATTCAATGTGGCTGGGAAGAGGTCATCGGTAGAAGATGCCCACTGCCAATCATCGAGATAAACACGAAATGGTGACGCTTCCACACCAGCAAACTCCGCTTGCCCACGAGACCACTTTTCATCGGCATAGTGTGTGTCCTTCGTTGTGACGGCGCTATGTGCCATGTAGATTTGTTGGCTGTACCAGGCGGTTTTATTGGTGTCACTTTTATGTGGTGCCGCCGCGAAACGAAATTGTGTCCATTGCACTCCTAAAGCGCGGCCGTTTTCGTCGGTTAAGTTTGCGGTTAAGTACCACCACTCGTGCCGAAAATTAGGGTGCGCTTGATGGTCGGAAGGGAAGGTGATATCGATGCCTTTTACCACTTCAGTAAATAGCGAGTTGTCGGCTTGTGTTGCATTTTCGCCGAGAATAGCACCCATATTTTGTGGTTGCGACTCTTCACAGCCTATGAGGGATAAGGCGCTAAGAGTAAATGCGAAAATTCTAGTGAGTCGATTCATCACAACACCTCACTTTGCAAACTGGAGACCACGGGCTTGTTCACCAAGCGCCATAGTGGAACTAAGGTTGCTATCACTGCGACTAGAATGGTGATGGCTGCGATAACCAATGCATCCCCCCAGTTCCATACGTAATTTAAGCTCCAACCAAAGGCGCGCAGGGTAACCATGTCTGTCAGGACATAGCCGACGATGGCGCCGAGCGGCAAGGCGATAACCAATGTGAAACAAACGAGTGCAACGATTTGCCCCACGACCATAGCCATCAATCTTTGACGACTGACACCAAGCGCGTACAGCCTTGCTATGGCAGCTTTGCGTGCTTCGAGCAACATAAAACAAGCACAAAACAACCCCACAACGGCCACCATTAAGGTGACGCCATTGAGCGCCCGCGTAATGGCAAAAGTTTGCGAGAAGATATCTAACGCAATGGACTTGATTTGCGTTTGATCGTAAAGCTGGCAGGGGTGCAAACTCAGTTGCTGGCGCAGTTGCTCGTATACCACTTGTGAGTCGCCAGCGACTTTAATACCAAGGCTTGTCGGTAAGTCAGTAAAACCGCTCTCAAGCCATAGGTTAGGCGCAAGTAAGACTTCACCATTTGGGGAGCCGTAATCATGAAAAATAGCACCAACCTTTAGTGTTTTGTCTTGGATCGCGTCTAGTGTGAGTGTGCTATCGAGTAATAAGCCGAGCTTTACCGCAGTGGGTTCGCTGATCGCGACCAGCTCACCTTGGTAAAAGCGCGGCCAAAAGTTATCCAGCTGCGACTTGAACACCATGGTTTGCTCTAGCGTGTCTTGGTCTTTCGTACCGAGTAAAATAGGCAAACCTTGCAGGTTGTCGTCGACGTAATATTGCTTGTAGATGGTTTCAACGTTATCGAACTGTTCTAGCGCATGTTCCACGTTCGTGATTTCGCCTTGGGCGGGGCTGACGTAAATGTCAGCATGTAAGCGCTGTTCAAGCCACTGCTTTAGAGTGAATTCAAAGCTGCCAACCAAGGTATTCATCCCTATGTTAGCCGTCACGGCAAGAAGCAATGCCATCATGGCAAGAGAGAGGGGAGCAATGAGCTCCCGCAGCTCGGCAAACAGATATTGCATCAAACCCGACTTGGTGCGCTTTTCGCTCCAATGGGCTAATACACTGAGTGTTTTGGGCAGATACAAAGGAATCGATATGACTAGCACACCGAGCCATGCCATAGTGAAGCGATGATGTTCGCTCAACCATAACCCTGCGAATGCAAGCGAGGTTAGGACGATACCGATAACGAATAACTGGTTTTCGTTTGATGTGTCTGGTGCTTGGTAGAAACCACCATGAGACGCGAGTGGTTGGCGTACCCGCTGCTTAAAGTGCTGCCAGCAAGCGACAAGCGTTGCAGCCAGCGTGAGCAATAAGGCTTGTATCAACCATGACCATTGCCAAGTGCCGGGAAGCAGCGTTGCGCCATAAAGCTGTTCAAGGGTTATCGCCACGGTGGGGTGCAGCCAATGGCTTAACTGAATGCCCAGAATGAAACCAAGCGAAGCGCCAAATATGACCAGAATAGTAAGCTCGATCAACAGAGCTGAAAATACGATCCTCGGCGCAATACCGGCTTGCTGAATTTGCACTAACAGCCGGTTGCGTTTGAGCAAGCTGTATTTCACCCCGTTGTAAGCGATGAACAAGCCCACTAAAAAGGCCAATAAACTCATCGCGGTTAAGTTAAGGTGAAAACTATCGGTAATAGAGCCGAGATCAGTGCCTTGGTTATTGGTTATCCATTGCCCTTGTTTGCCTACTAGGTTTTGCCATTGATGTTGTGGGTCGTTATTTGTATCAAAAACCGCGATATAGCTAAGCTGCCCTTGCTTGCCCAGAAGCTGCTGGGCAAAACCAATGTCCATTAACATTCGACTACCCAATTGCCATTCATCGGGCAATACCACGACCTTGGTGCTGATGTCATCCAGAGTTAGCGTGCCGACTTCATTCAAGCTTTGGTGTTGTGATTGGCTCATCATCACAATAGGCTCGCCGGCTAAAAGTTGGGGCAGAGGTAAGGCGTTATTGAACAAGGATATACTTTGATCGCTGTGTTTCTTGTCGGTCGCCGAATCGCGAGGTCGTGAAGAGATCGCGGCGATTAGATCACTGCCTTGCACGGACCAGCGGCGACCTTGCTCATCTCTTACTCGCCCTTCAATCACCGGAAGCGCAGCGCTCAGTCCATTTTGTCTTAGGCTGAAATAGAGTGACTCTGGTAAGTCGTTCTGTCCGGCTGGTGGAATGATCATGTACTGTGCTTGTGCGCTGAGTTGCTCGGTGGATTCGGCATAGCTGCGCTTGGCATTGAGATTGATGGCTTGTACGGCGACAAACAAGGTCACGGCAAGCACGATCCCAACCAGAATCGCGGCGGCTTGCAATGGCGATTGACGGTAGTGCGCAGCAAATAAATTTAGCGCGATTTTGGTGTGGGAGCGTTTATTTGGCTTCATGGCGTTGCTCGAGGTTTTGCTGCTTGGTGTCATGATTTTGTTGTTGAGCGGCGTTCGAGCGAGCGTTATCTAAGTAAGCGGTATTTAAGCAAGTGTTAGTCAAGCGGCCATTATCTAATACGAGTTGTGTCTGCATAAATTTGGCGCACTCGGCACTGTGCGTGACCAAAAGTACGGCCGTATTACCTTGCGTTGTGATTTCGCTAAGTAGTTTCATCACCTCTAATCCTGCTTTTTGGTCTAGGTTTCCTGTGGGCTCATCGGCAAGCAGTAATTTAGGCCTGTGGGCTAACGCTCGAGCGATCGCAACCCGTTGCTGCTGGCCACCGGAAAGGGCAGAAACATGTCGATTAAGCAATTGACTGATGCCTAACGCTTCCACCAAGTAATCACACCAATCGCTCCATGCCTGTTGGTTTAAGTGCAAGGGGAAGGCGATATTTTGTTTAACGTTTAGTGGCGTCAATAAATTGAATTGTTGGAAGATAACGCCCAGCTTTTGATAGCGGAAGCGGCTCCATTGAGGATCTTTCCAGCCTGCAGAGTGATCGCCATCTAACCACAACTCACCATCTGAAAGTGGTTCAAACCCCGCGATGATATTGAGTAGCGTGCTTTTACCGCTGCCACTGGCGCCGGTCAAAGCGACACTAGCGCCTGTGGTAAGAGTGAAGTCGACACCTTCCAATACCCGATGGGTTTCCTTGCCATCAACAAAGCTTTTGCTGGCATGCTCGAGTGTGACAATTGGACTTTTCATTTCTTTTCCCTGCAATTAAAAAGTGTCTTTTATTCGTCACTACCGCAATAGTAAGCCCCATAAAACTGTAGACAACAATCCGACAAAGAGAGCGATTTACATCGAATTATTAATAACTTGTACTTAGAAAGCGAAGAAATAGATTAATGGAAAGGGATAAATGGTCGGAAAACAATAAAGTGACATCGGGGTCATAACGATTATGCGGTATACAGCCAACGTCTAGCAGAATCAAAAGAGCAAAGTGAGTGTGTGCAATAACAGCAGCATGCGCTTTGTCTTCACGGTTCGCGGTTTGGTACAGACAACGAATGTACCCGTTGAGCGTAATTGTAATACCATGCTAGCGGCGGCAGCCGAAGACCTCGCTTGTGCTTACTTATTACAGGTCTATATTAATAGTAATCAATGGTCAGTTACGTATATTTAAGAAGTGAGCTATTTATGCCCGTCATTCCAACAGACTTTGTGAACTATAAATCAACGCCAGTGTTTACGCCTGATAACATCCCTAAAATGTTCCTGCATTTGCATAATACTCGAGCGGGCGTTTATGGAAAAATTAACGTGATTAGCGGTTCCTTAAAGTTTTACGGCTTTACTGAAAGGCGTGGTGAAGTGGAACAAGAAATAATCATTGAGCAAGCTGGATTCGCTATCTCGCCACCTGAGTATTGGCATAAAGTGGAATTTATGTCTGATGACACGAGTTTTAGAGTCGATTTTTACGCTCAGAAAGATTCAGACATCGTGGCTGAAAATCGATCTGAACGTAACGATTAAAACTTGTTGGTATGTTTACCCAAACCATGCAGCCATCTTTTCTTTCAAGCTGGCATTTTTACTCCAAATCCAAGCGATGCCGTCTTCAAGCTCATTCACCGTCATATGTTTAGGTTGATACACAGGATGGCTGCCATCGTATTTTGACCAGTCTGTGGTCAAAATACGCCCTTCTTGCTCAAGTTGATTAAACGTCTCTGAACCCGGGAACGGGATCATATAGTGCGGGATCACCTTATCAACCTTAATCTCTTTAACAAACGATTGGGTTTGCTCAAATATTGACGCATCGTGTTCATCAAAACCGAACAAAAAATCTCCCCACACTTCGATGCCATGACGCTTTATTTCAGCAATGTGCTCTTTCATTTTTGATGGCTTCACAAACCCTTTTTTCTGCGCTTTCAGAGCCTCCTCTGATGGGGTATCTATCCCTAACAGCACCGCTTTAAATCCTGCTTTCGCTGCTGCATTCAGCAACGCTTTGTCACGCGCGATTAACACGGTCGTTTCGCCATAGAAGCTCATCTTAAGTGGTTCAATCGCTTTAAACAGTGCTATCGCATAATCTCGATCGTGAGTGAGATTGTCAGAATGCAGTTCCACCCATTCTACGCCCAACGATTTTAAATGTTCTAACTCACGGACAATATTAGCAATCGGTCGTTGCTGAAATTTATCAAAGAACCTTGGTACCAAACAAAAGTTACATTTAAATGGGCAGCCTCTTGTTACCACTACCGACCAGACATAATCGTAGCGTGAAGGTTTAATGATGTCCGTTGGGTATGGATTAAGTACGCTTAGGTCCACCGGCTCCGAACTTTCATATCGTGGTTTTAATGAGCCGAGCTCTGCGTCCCCAAGCAGCTGAACCCAATAGTTTTCAACTTCACCCATGATAATACTATCAGCGTGCAACGCCGCTTCTTGTGGATTGAAATGAGTATGCAAGCCTCCTAATATCACGGTTTTTCCCTTTTGCTTATACACCGAAGCCAGCTCATAAGCTCGGTAAGCATCGGGGGTCGACATAAAAATCACGACGACGTCAGCATTGATATTAACATCGGCTTGATTGCCTATGGTTTCATCCACCATATCAACGGTGTACCATTTCGGGGTTGCCGCAGCGGCAGCAAATATATTTTGTGGCGGTCCACCGGTAGAAGCTTTGTATTTAGAGTAATCGCTACCTGCGGATGCCTTAATTAAATAGATCTTCATTGCTTTCACCTGCTTATAAAGAATCGAAAAAATGGTAGATTCTGTGGTCCATGTAGAAATACAGAGCCCCCATCAAAAACCAGCTAATAATAATGGCCGTGAACAACATGGGATTTTTGCTTCGCTCTACTCGCTCCACAAAGAAGGCTTCTTTGCTTCTTAGATTCTCCCAGCCCCAGAACCAGCAAAAGACACCCCAAATAAAAAAACAATTGAATTTAAGGGCCACAAAGGCCAAAAACAGAGCAAGCAGTGTTTTCCACTTGGGAGGGTTGCAGCGCTTTTCCATCGCTCTAGCTTCTCCAACTGTTGCCAAGTAGTAGGGAAATAGCGACGGACGCGCCTAATGCGATCAGAATATTGGCGAGCGAAAAGCCCCAGATTGCAATGCATACTGCAACGGTGACAACACTCCAAAGTAAGGTTTCTAGAATCCAAGTACCCATGTAATGACTCCTCTTTATTAGCTTGGAGTCATTGTAAATTGGTCGTGGTTAACTTTTGGTTACCCTTGTTTACAAGAGAGTTAAATGGAAGGATTAGCGAGAAAATCTACCTTGGTAAGATACCGGTCTTGCTCAGATAGATGTGTGAATTGCCAGTTCTGGTGTTGGCACAATCGCTCAATAAGAATGACTCCAATACCAAATGAAACCTCTGATTCCCCTTGACCTAGGCCATCTTGGGCCGATTCATCTAACGCATTGGAGATACTGATGCTACTCGGCGACACACGTATTTCAATCTCGCCTTTAGAGGCGTGTTGAAGCGCATTTCGAACTAAGTTGGAAATAATAATGTCGACTAATACGGCAGGCATTGGGTGGGAAAAAGAGGCATCATCGGCTATCAGGTTTACCTTGAGATCTTTCTCATCAGATAGATAACGATGTTGATCTAACGCGTCTGCCGTCACCGCCTTAATATCGACTTGACTCATCTCTACATTAAGCTGCTGATTTCTGCTCATCCAAAGTAAGGATGTCACTAAGTTTTGCATGGTCACAACAGACCGTTCAATCCTTTTCACGGCGCGTTGCCCGCTATTAGGAATAGAGCTTGCGAGTCTAGTTAGCATCTCACTACTTGCAGAAATGATTGAAATCGGAGTCCTTAATTCATGGCTTGCGGCTCGCAAGAAAAACTCTTCTCGCTCTATGGCTTGTTGCTGAGACTGAACGCTTTTCACTAATTGATTCGCAAGTTGTTGCACTTCGATATAGCGAAAGTTTTGCAACGTGTCAGCCTTATTGAGCTCCAGAGTTTGCGACCACTTTGAAAGGCGCAGAATTGGCGTCGTTAATCGGTAGATTAGCAAACGAATAAGAGCAAAGATGAGTAGAAGTAGGAGACCGACCATCAAAAATGCTGAGTTTGCTTGGCTGATAGACTCTGGTGGGCTTTGTTCAAAGAGCTCGTAATACACAGCTTCATCGTATTGCGATACAACATACAAGTAGGTTTGCTTGCTCGCTACGTAGTGATAGGCAGCGTAATAATATTGTCCAAACGCGCCGTCTTTGCCAGCAACATATTGCTCGTAGATCACCCCTTGTTCAAAGTTATCCCAATTAAATTGTGTAAGATAAACGGCTGGGATGTCATTGAAATCATCAAATACTTGGAATGACTGACTATGCGAGGGCTTCAATCCCCCATCGGCAAGGTAATGCTTCTCTGCCAACTTTATCTCATACAAAAAGCTGTATTTTGCCGATTCATTAAGCCCTATTTCATAACTTTGATTTATCATTAAGGCATAAACCGCCGTCAGGCTAAGCAATAAGCCAAATAGGTAAATATAAATATCTCGCTTAATGCTGACTTGCTTCATTATTGCTCTTCCCTGATCACAATACCGACTCCGTGCACCGTGTGAATAAGCTTATTGTCAAAAGAAGCATCGACGGCTTGCCTTAGTTTGAATAAGTGAACCTTTAAGCTGTCGGCACTAGGAGGCGTATCTCCCCACACTTCATCTTCTAACTTTGTTTTACTCACAACATTGGGGCTGTTTTGCATTAGGCATACCAGCATCTTCCAACATACAGGCGGCATTTTGAGTGGCTGCCCAGATCGAATGGCTTGATGCTTATCCAAATCGACCGTTAGGTCGCCAATGCTCAAACGCGTGACGACGCCTTTTGAGCGTCGTGCTAGCGCTAATAAGCGAACTTTGAGCTCATCCATCGCAAACGGTTTAACCAAGTAATCATCCGAACCTGCGGCAAAGCCGGTGAGCTTGTCATTTAATGTATCCCTCGCGGTGAGCATTAAGATAGGGGTTGTTATCCCTTTGTCTCGTAGCGACTGGCAAACATCGATGCCGTCCATCTTCGGCATATTAAGATCCGTTAAAATGATGTCATAGTGATTGGTCAGCGCCAGATCACGACCCGCAAGCCCATTGTAAGCGAAGTCAAATTCAAAACCATCCAACTCCATATAATCGCTGATGGCCTCAGCGAGATCTTTATCGTCTTCGATAAGTAGGACACTAATGGTCATTCGTTGCTGTTTCCTTTTTGTTTTTGTTGCCATGCCCAAATAGGTGGTTTAACGAGCAATTGCAGTCGATAAGCCCAGTTTGGCGCGTGCCAAATTTGTTGCCCTAATTTTACGTAGCCATCGAAGTACACTTTAAATGGGTTAACCGAATTAATCCGTGGGTAAACACCATATTTTACCTTTTCATCTTCACATACAAAGGTGCCAAACATCCGATCCCAAATAATCAGTATGCCAGCGTAGTTTTTATCTAAGTATCGCTTATTGGTGGCATGATGCACTCTGTGGTGTGATGGCGTATTAAATATCGCCTCGATTGGCCGCGGAAGCTTTTTTACCATCTCGGTATGCAACAAGGTTTGGTATAGCTGAACCAGCGTCTCGCACATCAACACAACAAATGGATTAAAACCCATTAAGACCAAAGGTAAGTGGAAAAAGAACGGGAAAAACCAATCTAGCGGACCAAACCGATAGGCCACTGAGATATTAAAGTAAGGCGAACTGTGATGAACGGAGTGGGTTCCCCAAGCCAAACCATTGCTATGAAGGAACCTGTGCTCCCAATAGTAAGCAAGATCAGCCAAGATCAAACAACCGAGCACCGTCCAGCCCGTTATTGGCAGCTGGGTCAGGCTAAAGTGTTCATAGGAGTACGTAAATACGCCCACATACATCAGGCCGACTAAAAAAAGCGTAACCAGTAAAAAGCCTAGCGTGACCAAATTGGTTGCACTGTCGCCAATAAGGTTCCAATTCAGCTGTTTCTTAAACCCATAGCGTATTAGCTCGATAAGAAATATCACTGCGGCAATCAACATAAAATGATCATCTACCCACGTTTCGGTAAGGATGATGGACACTTCAGATAGCGTTTGAGACATGAAGTCCATAATTTAACTCCTATACAATCGTTAGTTGTAGTGAACAACAAGTTGGCTGGATTCTTCTTGCCCTAGTGCGTTTAGATAATGCGTTTCTATTACCGCTTTCACTGGCTTGCGAAAATTAATGGCTTCCCAGGCATTGGCTATTTCTGTCTTACTATGCTCGCCGCGAATCAATAACTGCTGCTCTTGTGCGCTGGAGATAAGTTCAATATAGCCGTCTTTCTGAGTGCTCGCCTCGACGGGAAAACCAATGCTGACGGTGGCATGACTAAAATTTTCACTCATGTTCTGATAGATCACCACAAGGCGATCAAGTGTTTCAGGTAGGTTCTCTTGCTTTGTGATCTTATCTTCAAACTCAACCCAAAGTGCAGCGACGGCATTGGCATCTAATGAGATATTCTTGGTGACGACACTATGGATATAAGTGTTGTTGTTAGTCGATGACTTCTGCTTAACTTGTTGGTTAATGGTTGTTTTATCTGCAGTTTTTGACGTTTGTGTCTTTGATGAGCTTTCGGCCATTACGGGTTGCATAAGTACCGCCCCCCAAATAGTACCTGCGATGAGCATGGTGGTTAGTAGCGATGCGAATAGTTTCATCTCTTCTCCTGATTGAGCTTAATGATTGTCGTTATCGAAGAAGTGTAAAGGTGGAAGGGTAACCAAAAGGTTATCAATATTCGTGTTTGGCATGTGACCGCCCCCATAAGTCAAAATCATCGTCATCCAACAGGTATTGACGCGTTGCTCTATATGACAAACACAACATAACTCGTCATCCCCTTGGAAAAGGGGATCTTCATCCGCGCGTTGTGAGCCGATTCCTAACCCTTGGTTTTTATTTTAAGTGAGTCACGCGCTTGGTGAGATCCTCGCTACCACCAGGATGACGGCCTAATTGGGCTGGGGTTAAAGTGATAACTTAAGAGCTCGATATCCGTGATTGGGTCTGAATGCGCACAACAGATTTTGGCGCGTTACTCCATATGACAAACACAACCCGTCATCCCCTTGGAAAAGGGGATCTTCATTCGCGTGTTGTGAGTCGATGACTGGCACTTAGTTTTTTCTTTTAAGTGATTCAGAGGCGTCGGAATAGCCTCGCTTTCCAAGGGGGACGACCTAATTGGAATGGGTTAAGGCAGGACATGCTTAGAGGTTTCTGTCCTTTTAAGCGCTATCTCTGCATTTCTCCAAAAATACTAAAAAGGATTGGTATTTCTACCAATCCTTTTTAGTGGGGTTGCGCGATTACGTGTTGTTACTCGTAATCAGTCGCGTACGTTTCTTCGTATGTGTGTGAGTATAGTTCGAACAAGTTGCCAAACGGGTCTTCTAGGTAAACCATTTTCGCTGGTTTGCTGTCGTCTTCTGGGTGGTAACGCATAACGTCCATGCGTACTTTGCCACCGAACTTCTCTACTTTCGCCATCACGCCTTCAAAGTCGTCGGTTTGCAGACAGAAGTGGAAGATACCTAAGCGAGAGAAATCAACCTCGTGACGTTCTTGGCGCTCTTTCATTTCGAACATTTCAACGCCGATGCCGTCAGATGTGACAAGGTGTGCAATGTTAAAACCTTTAAAGCCTTCACCAAATACGGCAATACACATACGGCCAATTGCCGATTCACGTTCTTCAATAACTTTTGTGTTGTTCATTACGATTTTAAGATCTAGAGCCTGAGTGTAAAACTCGACAGCTTTGTCCATATCGCCAACCATAATACCTACGTGATTCATTTTCATAACTTGCTCCAAATTCAATGTTTGTTTCGATGTTTTGTTTCGATGGAGAGAGTATATGGGTATGCGTTAATTAATAGAAATTATCATAAATTATATTAATAATAATTTTTTGTTATCTTTTGGGTGTAGATGAGGACGACAAGATACTGGCCAGTAGAGGGTTGGATGAAGTAGCTGAATCTACATTGTGCGTTAATGGTATTTATGAGGGGTAGGAGCACTCAAGCGAACCATTTTTATCAATTGGAACACTTTAGGTTAGTGAGAAAAGCCCTCATTTTTAATGATAAGGGCAATATCAATATGACTTATATGGATACGCAAATAATAGCGGGAGAGTATCGAATAAGAATATAAGAACAGGGCTTATGATTACTCTAAATTTGTATGTCTGCATGACAGTGCATACGCAGACTCACCTAAGTGATACATTAATGAATTAGTGACAGTTTCGTAAGCCATTAAACACGATAACTCGAACAATGTCCCTAAAGGCATCTTAAGGTCACGGATATCGGGGATCGCATCATCGATGTATGAGTCACAAGGGATAACAACCAGAGCGTCATCTGCAGTCAATAAAGATGCCATTGATGACTGTTGTTGAGCACTGAACGCTATTATTTTCATCCCTATATTTTTGGACTTAGAGACAAAACTCACGACACTCGACGTTTCTCCTGAGCCACTGGTGACAAGGAAAATATCGCCAGCTTCTGCTTTTGGTTTCGTGATATCGTTAAGTGAGTAAATCTCAAAACCTAAATGTAGAAGTCTATTAGCAAATGACGATAAGAAAATACCAGACCGACCGCAGCCATAATAAAAGACTCTCTTCTTAGGCTCGAGGCTTTCGATGAGTAAATCTAATGTCTTGTCTTCAATCTCATTAACCGCATTATGGACCTGTTCAAATATCTGATTATTTATAACCTTATATTCCATGCGCTAGGCCTTCTAATCTATACGCGTTTTCTTCAATGTGACCATTTGAGAACAACGACCCTCCGCACACTACGATATCTGCGCCAGAGGCTTGCACTGATGAAATATTATCGACGTTAATACCACCGTCTATTTGAATTTTAAATGTGAGACCTTTTTGTTCTCTCAATTCAAAAAGTCGTCGTATTTTATTGTTTATGCTAGGTAAAAAACGTTGATTAGGTTGCCCTGGGTTAACGCTCATCACCAATACGACATCTACGATATCAAGTAAATCAACGAGAGATTCAATCGTGGTTCCGGGGTTCACTGCCACACCACAGCGCAAACCAGATTGGACGATTTTCTCTAGATAATAAAAATCATTGTTGGTGGTACCGTAAGTTAAGCAAATAGTATCTACATTCAATGCAATCAGCTTATCAATATGCCACTCAGGATTATCTACCATTAAATGGCAATCTAATCGGAGATCAAATTTTTCCTGGATAGCCTTGATTGCGTCATACGTAATGCCAAATGAAGGCACGTAATTGCAATCCATAATATCAATGTGAATGTCTTTCATATTGATATTCGAAAGTCGCTCTAAAGTTTCACCGAAACTAAGGTGATTACTGCTGTATAAGGATGGGTATATTTTCATCATACCACCCCCATAACGACCACGTTTACATCACGCTGTCGTTCCCTCAATGTATCCCAGTCAGCGAAATAGACACGCCCTAATGCCCCCATCAACGCTTTGCCCTCTTTTACAATAACTTGCAATGAGTGCTGCCCAAACATGGATGCTCTAATGTGAGCATCTGTGTTGTACATGACCCATTTTTCTGCAGGGTAGTTAGGATCTGCAAGAGACAAACCAAACTTTATATGTTTCGGCCCCGGACTTTTAAACTGGTTATGGGTTGCCTGTATAGGTGCTATACGATCTAGCGTGGCATTAAAGTCCAGTTGAAGAAAATCATCACCATTACTATCCAAATCATGCATTTCTTCTTCAAAGAAAAAAGAGCATGTTGTATGAGGAGTCGTTGCAGTTAAGACACCATTCACCACACCAGACTTTCGGATTAACTCCGAAAGATCTGATGTGAGGTCGTGGTAAGACGGGCGTCCTTTTGCTGTGGTGATATTTAATGAATTAAATATCAGTTCCAAGTGACTACCCCTTTAAACGTTCAGCAATTTGATCAAATACAGAATTGATACCAATTCCCGTCAATAGTGGCAAGCCCACAATAACCTTAGACTTGATAGAATCTGGAACGATGGTTGTACTTACTACTGCATCGTAATCATCAATTCGGTTTAGTTCATCAGCGATTTTGCTTTGAATGATTTTGATGGTTCCTGTCTGCTTTGTTTCTTCAATCCATTTATTGATTTTGCTGACGGCTAATGTTGATGTTGCGTGGCCTGCACCACACACGACTAATAAAGTTTTCATATTGTTGCCTCAATTGGGGTAGTTTTTCTAAATTTGTTCACGTAAAGCAATCCACAGAAGATCATGGTAATTAGTGCCAAGATACCGATAACGCCAAACTTCACTGCGAATAGAACGAACAAGCCGACGGGCCACAAGCCTAGTAGTACTGCACTAATCACTCCTGTGGTGCCAACATCGTAATTAGCAATTGCAAATACATTGGTAATTTCTGGAGCAAGCCATGTTGATAGGTATAAACACATCGCTAAGTAAATAGTTCCGCCAATGACACTTCTTACGAGATTTCCTTTAAAAACAGGAACCATTAAGCAAATGCCAAAAACATAAAACGCGAGGTCGCCAAACGGTAAAACTTTATTACCTGGAAGGGTTACGGCTAATAACAGTGAAATAGGAACCATTAATAATGCCGTTGCCATTACTGCAGGGTGGCCCACTGTTAAAGCCGCATCCATACCGATGTTGACTTCTTTGCCACCTAACTTTTTGTTTGTATATTCTTTCGCGGCTTCCGCTACTGGAAGTAATCCTTCCATAAACATCGCCACCATTTTTGGCATTATTTTCATTACTGCTGCGGTAGAAATTGCAAGGTTACCTACCTGAGATGCGTCGTATCCTGCAAGTAGACCAACGGCCAGACCTACGAGTAGACCCATAAAAATAGAATCACCGAAAATACCAAACTTCTTAGTGAGTGATTCAGGATCTGCATCCATTTTGTTGATGACTGGAGTTCTATCTAAAATCCAATTGAGAGGAACGGCGACGACCATGCCAGCTAACGCCATCAAATGAGAAATTGCGATGCCCGGATAACCATAAAAGTCACTAATTTGTTTTTGGAAAATGTCTGACAGAAGCCACTGGAGCATAATGCCGGCAATACAACCCAATACACCGATATAGTATTGTCCAGTCACTGCGTAAGTCATTAGTCCTAAAAATATTGGGAACCAAAAATTCCAGATATCAACATTCAGTGTCTTTGTCCAACCAAAAGAGACAAACATGGTGTTAAGCAGTAAAGAGACTGGAATAAGCAATAGACCTAACGATGTTGAGAAAGCGAGAGGGCCTCCTACGCCAACACCGATGTCTAATATGGTGAGATCGGTACCATATTTTGCACCCATGATCTTAATCGCCTCACCGAGTGTACTTGCAAGTAAGGTAATCACTAAACCTAGGCCAACACTACCTATACCAACCGTTATTCCCGACATGACTGCTTTTTGTAGTGGAACTCGGAAAAAGAGTGCAATTAGCACAATAATGACAGGTAGGAAAACGACGCCACCCAAACCGATAACCCATTCAAAAAAAGAACTCAAAAATTCCATGATTTCATCCTATTTTAAGTTAGAAACTCTTAATATCTCTTCAAACTCAGCTCTGTTTTGAAGTGTGTGTAATTTCTCAACCGTACTAGCGCTTTCCAGCATTAGAGTAAGGTTTTGAAGGTTTTCAATTTGCTCATGGGCTTCTTTCATCGCAAGCATGAACACAAATTTCACTTCGACCTCTTCACTGGCGTCAACCATATCTCTGAATTTGATCGGAGTTTTAAGTTTTACAAAACAAACCTGTGAGTCATTGACGTGTATTGAGTCCGTATGCGGTAACGCCACGCCACAGTGTGCGGCTTCTAATCCTGTTGGATATTCAACCTCACGCTGGAGCAGCGCTTCTTGAAATGAATCCTTAACGAACCCAGCTTCTAGTAGTTTGTCGGACATGAACTTAAGCAGTTCTGTTCGATCCGTAATTTCCACATTGAAAAACGATAGTTTTTTATCAAAATACATAGTTACCTCAGCTTTGTCGCTCATAAGAGCGGATTCATTTAACTTATGAGCACTATTAATCAAATGAGCGGTGTTTTCAATGCGGATTATGAGTTTTTGTATTGGTCATCACATTTTAATTGTGCGATTACTCAATTGGTTCTATGTTGTTATTGGATTTTTAAAATTCAAATTATTTATAATTTGTCATTTAATACAAATACTTATGATTGGTTCTTTCGGTATTGGTTGAATTTACTTAATTGAAAAGTTTGAAAGTACTAGGAGATATTGATTATTATGTTAACTTGCTCATATGAGCAGACTTTCTGTGGTGTTTGGAGAAGTACTGAATGGATCTACTAAAAAAAATACAACTTATCAAACTCGCGAAGGCTCACTACCTAGAGGGTAAGCCCAAAAACCAGATTGCGGATGAATTTGGTCTTTCTCGTTTCAAGGTTGCCAGGTTATTAGATGAAGCAACGGACAACGGTATTGTGAAGTTTGTCATACCAGACTTAGAAGGGTATCGAACTGACCTTTCGGATGAGCTAGAAAAAAAATATAGATTGAAGCACTGTACTGTTATCGCAAGCCCTAGCTTAGCCTCAGATAGTCTTATTGATTCGTTATCGAGTACTGGTGCTGAGTTACTTCAAGAATTGGGGCCTAATGTGGCCAATATAGGTGTTGCTTCTGGACGAGTACTTTCTGCGATTGCAGACAAGCTCACTGTCTTTCCCAAGTGCAATGTTGTGCAAGCTGCAGGCGTACAAGAAGGGATGAATTTTCGACATAGTTCTTTAGAAATAGTACATCGACTCGCAGGACTAGGGGATGGACGCCCTTTCCCTTTGCTCGCACCAATGTGGCTTGAGAAAGTCGAAACGGCTGAAAGCATGAAGTTAGAAGCATCGATACAAGAATTGCACATGCTTTATAGTAAGTTAGATATTTTGATCACCGGCATTGGTTCATGGTGCGGAGAAGGAAGCTCGGGGATGTATGGAACAATCTCTACACACTATCGAGAAGACCTGATCTTGAAAGGTGCAACGGCTGATCTGTGCTCTGTGATCCTTGATATTAATGGTAATGAGTTAGTCACCGGTGCTGATTCATTGAGCTTGGCGCTAAAACCTCAAGACATCCGCAATATACCTGAAGTCATCGCTATTGCTGGAGGAAATGATAAACACAAAGCAATTCGAGCGTGTTTGCTAGGAGAGTGGGTTTCAACTCTCATTACAGATGAGGGTACGGCTAAGTATCTATTAGATAATTAGATCCGGAAATAATCATTGTCAACATACGTACCGACGTTGGCTTAGAGGAGCCTTTTATGACAGAACTAAATTTTGCGGGTTGTTTATTCGATCTTGATGGGACATTGGTAAGCTCGATAGAGTCCGTTAATCGAGCGTGGGGCCAAGTGGCATCGAAATATCAATTGGACGTAGAGTATGTGTTGAGTGTTATTCACGGAAGGACCGCTGACGGATGTGTAAGAGATCTGCTTCGTAATCAGTCATTATCCACGATTGAAAAAGAGATTGAATGGTTAAAAGACCAAGAATCTAATGATACCAACGGGGTAGTAGCCATTGAGGGTGCTCTCGAGTTCTTGGCGACTCTAGACCAAAATCAAATCCCGTGGGGTATAGTGACATCATGCAATATCGATGTTGCTCAAGCGAGAATGAAGGCTGGTGGTATTCCGATTCCTAACGTTTTCGTCACATTTGAAGACGTCACGTGCGGCAAGCCTGCTCCAGAGCCTTACCTGTTAGGTGCAAAAAAATTGGGTGTTAAGCCTGATAAGTGCATTGTATTTGAAGATGCTATCGCTGGTGTGGCATCGGCAAAGAGTGCAGGTGCGAGCGTTTTTGGTATCTTAAGCCATGCTACTTTATCTGCACTGAGTGTAGACTTTGGGGCTGACAATTACCGCCATCTCTCAGTGGATAGAGTGAGTAAACAAAGCTGGAAACTTACTTATGATTCTAATGCCAATGACTGATTATGTTCGACTTCTAGTCACGAATAACCAGTTTTGGCATATTTCACATTACTACAAGGCGCTATCAGCCCCTTGAAAAAGGAGCTTGATAATACGCGCTGATAACTAAATCAACGTGATTTAATCACTGACTTTCAATGGATTAGGCTCTTTAGGCGATCTCTTTGAAAAGTATCCCGCGACGATAGAACCCGATATATTGTGCCAAACCGAAAACAATGAACCTGCCACCGCCGATGCCGGAGTAAAGAACTTTAATGCTAACGCGGTTGCTAAGCCTGAATTCTGTAAACCCACTTCGAATGCGATGGTGCGACATACTTTCTCTTCAAACCCCATAGCCTTAGAGATAAAGTAGCCGGCCGTCAGACCAAAACCATTATGTAGAATGACTGCGAGCATTACGATAGGTCCTACCGCCGCCAACTTACTTCCCGTCAGGGCAACCACAATGGCAACAATTAGAACAATCGCAATCATAGAAATAAGCGGTAGCAACGGTTCAATCTTACTTATCGCTTTATGGAAAAAGACATTACACAAAACACCAATCGACACAGGTAAGAACACAATCTTAAAGAGGCTTTGAATCATTCCGAGGACTGGAATATCCACACTCTGACCCATAATCAATTCAATAATGAACGGCGTTAAGATTACCCCTAAGAATGTGGATAATGCGGTCATGGTAATAGAAAGAGCGACGTCGCCTTTTGCTAAATAGCACATCACATTTGAAGAGGTTCCGCCCGCAACCGTGCCCACCAAGACCATGCCGAGTGTTAATTCCGGAGAAAAGTTTAGCATCATGCTAATCAGTAATGCCGCTGTCGGCATGACAGTAAATTGCAACACTAGACCCAAGCCGACCGCTTTTTTATTTTTAATCGCCTTTAAGAAGTCGGCGGGCTGTAAGGTTAGCCCCATAGCCAACATAATGACGGTCAACAAAGGCACGATTAACGAACTCTGAGATGCAAAAGGTGCAGGGATAAAAAAGGCAATGATTGAGCAAAGGATTGCCCAAAGTGGGAAAAGGGTAATAATTTTTGCGAGCATGGGTAGAACATCCGTGTGATAACAGTTTTAAAACAATTACAACCGATAGGCCGCAGTAATGTTAATGGTCTATTAAATTAGCAGGGTTTATCGATAATCATCAATACATATTTCAATTTAGATGTGAATGGCCACCCTACATAGAAATGTAATACGGCCAATTTTATGATTGTGTTTGAATTGATTTATGTCGTCACACGTGTCGCTTAATACTGTCTAACGTTGTTCATGTTCATGACACATCGACTTGAGATGCAGTGTATTCATAAATAGTCTTGGATTGGCAATATTGCTGAGTATTGACGACGTGGGTAAGCAATCGTCATCGACGTAGTCGACATAGTCAGACGCTGAATCAAAAATCAAAATATCCAAAGCCAAACGATCTAATCCGTACCGTCCTCGGTGAATCATATCCGCTGAAAACACTAACAAGTCGCCCGCCGCTAACGCAATCTGCTTGCCACCAGAGAGGCTATCACTGCTCACTTTGCCATTCACTTCTTGGCGAACGTTGTACTCTTCTTCGTTGTCCCATCGCTTATGCGTCCCGGGTATGATTTCCATTCCGGGTTCATCAAATAAGGGGACGCGAAGGTGTAATACTTGCGTCTCTAGTATGACTCTCATTTGGTCTTCAACGTCATAGTCATATTGACAGTCACGATGCCAGAAGTCCTTTTGTTGCGGATTGACAGGGTTGAAGAACAGTTGTGTGTTCATGAACGCTGGGTTTTCCGGGATCACCGCATCGACGACGTCCATCATTTTTTTTGAACTGATGAAGTCAAAAAGTATCGTTCTATCGTCGGTGGGTAAGTATTCGCTTCCCGTAATTAAAGACGAGTTAAATGCTTCTTCTTGATAGAATTCTTCATTGTCTGCTTTCCACCGGTCATGAAATTTCAGCACCACTTTTCTAAGCGATGAAAGCTGAGCGTCATCAAAATAATTTCTGAGAACAAAGTAGCCCTGTTCGTCGTAACGGTTCTTTAATTGTTGGCTATTTTCTACCACTGGCTACCTTCGCATTCTCTGTATCGTTCATTGACCACGGCGCTTGTTGGCGCATGATGCCAGATAGACGCCATTCAACCAAGTCACTAATGACGGAGCAGACAATATATTAGGACGATTAAAGACAGAAGCTTTAGGGGGCATAGTTATTATGGTCATGGGCTTACGTTTTTAACGTTAAGAGTAAAGATTCAAATATTTCGCTTTAATCAATGTCGATGTCACGCATTAACTTGTTAATGCCCCAAACCGTCTTACCTGCATATGCCTAAACGCTAAGCCTTAAATTATGTCAGTAAGGGGGATATGCAATGCATGAATTTTTTGTACAGTCCTTGTAACGGAACGGTAATCAGGGATTGAAGGTATGAATAAGCGTCATAAAACACAGTGGCAGTTTGAAAAAAGCGGTGACAATCTGGTTGTTGGCCACCTCAACCATTGCCCGATATCGCCCGAGGAATTGGCCTTAACCACTAGTCAGTCTCCTTATGTCATTCAAACATTCGATAGTGGGCTGACGGCCGAGGTTTATCGTATCCGCCTTGATGGCAAAGACTTCACGTTAAAGAAAAAACGTCCAGTCGCCCGTGTAAAAAATTTAGATGGTCAGTTCTCGTTCCTTAATGAGGTGCAACGTCGTTCTGATTTTCAAAAGGTTAAGGATGATCCCGAGACTTCAGAGTCGTTCAAGTGCATTGTTGAAACGGTATATGCAGATTATCGCCTTGGTATTATTTTATCTGATTGGATTGAGGGTGAACCAATAAAACAGCTTACGCCTTCACTTCTGTCGCAGCTATTTTCTACATTAAGCGCGTGTGAAAGGATTGGACTGTTCGAGTGGGATTTGTGCTCTGGGAATTTATTGAATGATGATAACCAGCAGCTGTGGTTGTTTGATTTTGGCTATATGTATCCCTTTGATCCACTGACTGAGCTGAACAGTAACGGGGTGGATGATCCTCGTTTCCAATTCTGTGAGCGCTTTGAAACCCGATTTTTCTCAGGATGGATACTAGAGCAGGGCCATTCACATCGACAATCGTTAGAGGCATTTCGCCGTGTCAAACAAGCTGCAATGAATGCGTTAGAGGAAAAGCAGGCTTGGCTACAAGGTAACAATGCCAGTCTTGAAGTCATCGGCTTTACTGAGCGACTAAGAGACCAATACCGAGCAGCGCTTGAGAGCGATGAGGCGCTAGACAAAATATTTACATTAGAGATGTTTCGCTCACATGTCTTAGATATTGAAGACGACCTTGATGGTAAGAGCTGCACACCGATTACAATCCAACGTGTTAATGTCGTCCTCGATATGATCGATGAATTTTACCCGGTCCTGAACGATCAGGGGGCGCTGTTTTACCACAATGAAGGGAAAACCAAGCTAGAGCTTATCGAGTCTTATCAGGAAAAGTTAAGATTGGTGATGTTATATCAGTTGTAGCGGCGCTCTAGGGTTACGCATTGATGCGTTTGTTTCTTTATATATTTCTTTCTTTATGTATTTGTCCCTTTACACATAAGATGAGGGCACTAAACGCATAAGCACTTTGCTCAACGTATCCAATGTCTATGCCATCAATCTATTCCAATTCACTGAAATGGGTCTACTCTAAGATGATGAGCGACTTAATCGAAAACTATCAATGAGTTAATTATGGACCCATTAACGCAGGGAGTGCTGGGGGCATCGTTGTCCCAATCGGTGAGTAAAAAGCAACATATGGCAGTGGCTGGACTGCTAGGGCTGCTTGCTGGAATGGCGCCAGACTTGGATGTTCTCATTCAATCATCAAGTGACCCGCTGTTGTTTTTGGAGTTCCATCGACAGTTCACGCACTCTTTGTTTTTTATCCCCATTGGCAGTTTAATTTGCGCGTTAGTTTTACATTTACTGTTCGCAAAAAAACGCGGACTCTCGTTCAAACAAAGCTGGCTCTATTGCGCGTTAGGCTACAGCACTCATGCGCTGCTTGATGCCTGCACATCTTATGGTACCCAGTTGTTTTGGCCGTTCACTAATGAGCGTTATGCCTGGAACAATATATCTATTATCGATCCTATATACACACTTCCAATACTCATATTGCTCGTATTGGCAACGTGGAAGCGAACCCCTTGGTTTGCTCGTATTGCGTTTCTTTGGGCGTTGACTTATCCAACGCTGGGGCTAATACAAAAAGAAAGGGCTGAAGCTGCTGGTTGGCAATTAGCAAAAGAACGGCAGCACGAGCCTATCTTGCTGGAAGCCAAACCAAGCTTCGCTAATATTTTGGTATGGAAAGTGATTTATGAAACAGACCAGCAGTATTATGTTGACGCGGTGAGGGTGGGCACCTCGGTGAAAACATACCCTGGTGAATCTATCGCAAAGTTGGACGTGAATCGAGACTTCCCATGGCTTGACCCGAATTCGCAACAAGCCCAAGATATTGAGCGCTTCCGATGGTTCTCAAACGGATTTTTAGCGCAAGACCCCACCGATGAACTGAGTATTATGGATGTGCGATATTCAATGGTTCCTAACCAGCTTAAAGCGCTGTGGAGCATTAAGTTATCGCCTTCCGCCACGGCGGACTCACACGTGGAGTACACCACTCATCGAGACGTTTCTCCAGCGGACAGAGATGTTTTTCTTAGTATGCTTTTCGATTTCTAGCCCATTCATTGCTGACCGTACTTGATATCTCTAAAAAATCGCCTTCTTTTTATCCTTAAAATAGAATACCGCCGTGATTGAAAGGAACAAAAATGTAAAGTAGTAGAAAAATGAAGAAAGGGAGGCTAAGAAATCGATATTTTGTTCTATTTCTTGCGCGGTGTAACCCTGAGACACCAATTTATAATAGTAGGCATATAAAATACCAATCAAGCCGTATCCTAGGTTAAATATTAGACCTTTAAAGCTTAAGACAGTGGCTCTGTTGTGCGACTCGGTTTTTTTATTTAGATGATAACTAATAAAAATATTCATTGTCATAATGATAAATATTAATACCAGCGCAGGTATCACCCCATAGACTGACCAGCCTAAACTGATCCAATAATAGGTTGCCATGGTTGCAAAACCCATCACCGCAATGAACGTTTTAGGCGCCATACTTTCCGCAAGCCGACGGCTTTGTCCGGCCAGTACTATTTTAAGTAAACTGATCCCCGCCCCAATAAAGCCGAAATAGAGAATAGGGATATCAATAGCGAGATAGTATTGGCTGTTCATGGTTAAAAACATTCGCGAGGTATGTTCAAATAGGCTGTAGTAGAGCAATATGAATAGCACATAAGGTGTCGAAAATACCCATTTAGCCGTATTTGCCGTTAGCTTAAGGCTTGCCATTGTCGTGGCCAGTTTGTTGCTGCCGCTTGGTAGTGTTTTTTTCTCTTCTTGCATGCTTATCGCGGAATAAATGGCAACGATCGCGACAAGGAGGGTGGCATAAACGGGTATGCGCATTAGATCTTGCGTACTGTCTGGCTTGGCTAACCCGAGAAAATGATAAATGTTAGTCATAAAGTCAACATCGTACATCGCAGCGCCGACCAGCGTGACAAAGATACCGATGCTTGAGGCGATGCGAAGCTGGATTTGTAGGACTCGCGGCCACAGCGCTTCTTTGCCTTGCTCTTTTAGCGTGTCGTAAGCCAGCGCTTCATCGGCACCGCTAGCTAACGCCATCGCAAGGCCGCTTAATATTCGATTGATCAAAAATACGATGAACACCAAATTGGGGTTCCCTGTTGGTACCACCGCGATCATGGCGATTTCAACAAACATGACAATCGAAGATAATACGACGAGTTTTTTTCGACCTAAGGTATCGGCAAATGCCCCGGACGGAACCTCAGCCAGCACAATGGTGGCTGCCCAAACCACGTTAAGCATGGCGAATTGAGAAAGGGTTAGGCCATAATCTAAATAGAGTAGGGTGAAAATAGGGTAATAAAAACGCGCAAAGTAACTGCTTCGAAACATGATGAAGTAGCGAACATTACGAATTTGAAGGATTTCTTTGAGCGTCATGAATTTATCTGCACTTTGAGTAATACCTCATTATGTATATACCGTTTGGCTCATTAAATCATGGCTTTATTGAGAAAAAAGATGAACTTCTTATTTAATGGTCATATTAACGGGGTGACATTTCAACCTTACTTCGAGTGGTTCACTGCATCTAAGAGTGTGGTATTTCCTTCCATGAGCGGAGATTGAGTTGAATGAAGTCAACGCAATGAAAGAGTACAGATGCTTATATACAGCGTGTATGAGAGCATCATCTTATACCTGAAGTACTTAATACCACGATTCAGGGACTGGCGTATCATCAATAAATAGGTCTTGGTTTTTCTTGAGAAACGCAGTGGTGATATCAGCCATTGCTTTTGCTTGGGCGAGAAAGACTTTCGCTTCTCCTACTTGTCCCCAATGACCGATTCCAAGATCGATAAACGGCTTTTCTAGCTTGCCATAATTCTCATGGATACTCTTCACGGGGCTTTTGTGGCGATGTAGGACGGTATTGATGATGTGCTCACCTTTTCTTATTTTGATGGCCTCTGGGTTAGCATCGATTCTATGAGGGATACCACACCACTCTTCAACACCATGGATATAGGTATTACGTGTTAGCGGGCAGCCAAGAAATAGAATTTGAGCGTCAGTATCATACAGCTTTCCCCATGCCCCATATCTTGGGCAGGGTGACGTGGCGTTTTCTTCTCCTGCAATAAATTGCGCGGCGCCGTTACCTAACGTGGCAACGGAGTGGGTAGGGTGAAGCGACCGAATGACCCCAGCTCGATGTCGGAACATTTCACTCAATATGCCCACGCAAGACGGTTCTTTGTCTGGGTCAAAAATGCCACTTGCAAGATTGTGTTTATCCCAGCTGTGCGTCGGTAACACCAGTAAACCGCCTGCCATTATCTCTGACAAGGCGTCTAATACAGTGTCTGCGCCACCTTCAACAGGCCCAATAGCCTTCATTGATGAGTGGACAAGTAGGACACCATTGTTATCAATGCCAAGGGTATTGAGATCATTAATAAGGTCTTGTTTCGTGAACATCATGACAATTACTTCTGTGTGGATAGGCCGTCATTGTGACAAAACGAGCAATGAAAAACTACGATCTACATTGAGCTTTGCTGCGAATGACCTTAACGAAATAATGTGATGTGCCTTGACCACTTCGATGTTGATAACAGAGCCATCGATTTTAAGGCATAAAGTATATTCTATTGTATACTTTATGTTGTGGAGGGATGAATCATGATAAACACGAGCGGTTAATTATCTTTTACTCATGATAATAATTGATTGAATATGAATTTATATAACGTCACTAGCTACCGGTGTAGTGATTTTATATAAATGGGCTCATCCGTGAACCTGAAATTCTTAGGCTAATTAAAATTTCCAGCCAACGGTGAGTCCAGCTACGGCGTCAGATTTCACGTAGTCAGTCGATTTGTGGTAGCTGACTTTTGCATCCGTATAAAAGCCAACAGGAGCTGTCCAACGCACACCCACTGAAGGTACCGCCGAGTGGGAGCGTTCTCTATCACTGATGTCAGCTATCTTGTTTTCAACCGATTGAAACTTATAATCAAGACCAACATACGGCTTAAGTTTATGATTTGATAAATCAAACGTATGGCCTACTTCAACGCCTAAGTTTAATGCACCACCAGAAATATCACTTTTTTCACCAGCAATACTTGAATCGCCGCTTAGGTGTGTATAGCCAGCGTTGAATGACAGCATTGAGTTCATGTCATAACCTAACTCAATTTTAGGTGCGGCAATGGCTTTATTACTATCATGCTGCTCAAAGCCGCCAGCAACACCAGCGCCAATTCTGAATCCAGAATTATCGTCGGCAAAACTAAATGAAGAAGCGGAAAGAAGTGCGATGGTTAATAGTGTCTTTTTCATATTATTTACTCTTGTTTATTTCGATGTAATTACATTGAATGAAAATAGTATGCTCAGTGCGTATAAGCGACGGCAGCATAAAATCGTAATACCTTGTTTGGGTGTGAGAAATATAACAGTAGAATTTGAAATAGCAGAAAACAGTAGGAACTTGACTTCGGTTTTAAAGTATGGATACCGATCTATACTTAGAGTAAAAAGTCATAATAGCCATTTAATGTCCGAGGTGAATAGCGGTGATTGAAAGCGAACGATGTGAGAAGGCACTTATAGCGTATTTAAATCATACTTATAGCGACGAATCAGGATGGGCTCACTGTTGCCGCGGATATGAACATTTTGTAGTGCGACTTATTGAGTCGTTGCGTAAGACGATAGATCAAAGGGAGGGCGTGTTAGTTTAGGATAGTTAATAGTTAATAGTTACTAGCCGGATACTGAATGTGCGAGACGTCAAACGAGCAGCCGTGTACCTATCGACATTGACCGAGGATCACGTCGATAGGCATTTGCCTATTGAAAGCTATTAGGGGAGGTGTGTTGGACGTTTATTGATATTCACAATGCCGTTGGGATTATCGGCATGTTTGTTTTGGATGCGACAAGCGTTAGGTCGAATATAGCCGTTACGAGTGTTTTCTTATTTGACTGACATAGCTCACATGTAAACGATTCAAGCGACTATATCCGAACATCATTTTAGGCGTTGACCGTTGTCAAACGACAAAATCTTAGCGTTATTCATTTTGTATCCCGTTTGTGCCATTTCAGATTCCACGACATGTGTTTCCATTGTGCCGACAATCCAAATCGGGTCATTATACCACTGCATCGGTAATGGCTTATCTGGCTCAACGTACACGATTTGATTTGGCGGCGGCGGGGGAACATGCACACACGCGCCGGAATATGGGACTAACAAAAATGCTGTGATGCTTTCATCATCTCCTTCAATAGGGACGAGATAGCCTGGTAGTTTAACTTGTTTCCCGTCTAATTCATCAACCGTACGAAGTAAAGCCTCATCAAGCATTTGAGGGGCTAGCTCCTGTCCGTCGTGTTGCACTCGTTTGTTCATGACAGAACGGGTAAAGGATAAATCCGCTTGTGGAATGAGTTGATCCCAGCTGAGCGTTTCATTAGCATTTGCGGTCAATGGCATCAATGCAATAGCGACCAAGAGCTTAAGTAGAATCTTCATAGTAATGTTCCTAAATTGATGATTAAACGAAGACCAAGAGCGTTCGTTCAATAAGCCAGTAACTGGACAAAATTCCCATCGTATAAATAACGCAGGTTGTGATATTGCGGCTTATTCGTGCGGTTAGGAGCGTGTCAAAAAGCTGTTGTACAGAGCGAACGGTAACCAATATCACCATGACAAACAGGAGCTGTCCTATCTCAACACCGACGTTGAAGAAGAGCAGTGCAAGTGGAATTTCTGAATGTGGGAGGCCAATATCGAGCAGAGCACCAGCAAAACCAAGGCCATGCAATAACCCAAAGGAAAATGCAACAACCCATGGCATACGAAAGGTTAATCCCTTGTTGCCACGGCGAGCATAAATGACCTCGCAGCACAAAAACACAATGGATAGGGCGATAGTCGCTTCGACTGGCTCAGTGGGTAACGATAAATAACCAAAGGTGGCCAACCCGAGTGTCATACTGTGGGCAACCGTGAATGCAGTAATGGTTTTTATTAAGTCGCGGCCTTTACTGACAACAAACAATAAAGCCAAAACAAATAAGAGATGATCGAAGCCCAACATAATGTGCTCAATGCCAATGCTGGTGTATCTTTTTGCGCCTTCAATCCAAGATCCTGAGCTTGCGGAATAATCAATTAAATCTACCGTTATCACGCCATTTTCTCGCTTACTCAAAACGGTCACTGGCTCACTATCTTTCCAGTCTACCGTTAACATTGCGCCTTCTCGTTCCCAAGGTAGCTGCAATTGGTCATTGATAGTGAGTCGGCTGTCGCAGTTAAAGTGGTAGCGGATCTCGCTAGCACCGTACTCACCAGCAGCATCACCGATGTACTGACAATGTTTAGGTAAGACCGGCGTATGGATATAAGGCTGATACTCCCCAGGAACCTTAACAACGAATTGATATTCTCCTGAGGTCGATAGTTCAATAAGATCTGAATTGTCGATGCCTAATGTGTGGGCGGCCACACTGCTGTTTAGGAGCACCAATATTAAAAAAGCAAGATAGCGAACAAGACTAGTCATTAGTTTCACCTTTTTTCTTAATTGGTTGAAGCTCAACACGGTAATCTGGTTTTATTTCATCAAGCTCTTGTTGCACTAGCTGTTGGTTTTGAGCGTTGACCCAAAAGGTTTCAACCCATTGTTTGGATTGTTCATAAGTTGGCATTGAAGTAGGGCGTTTTTGTGTGACGCGGAAAAAATGGGTCGTTCCATGGCTCGATAATATTGGGCCATGCCAAGCCGTACCGTCAGCCTCTAGAATGGCCTTGGTCATTTCAGCATCGAAGTGGTTAAGCAGATTTGATTTATCGAGATATCTCATGACTGGTGCATTATGGCTGTCAAAATCACCAATATTACGGTGCTCTAGCCCTGCATCTAGCTGTGTTTTGAGATCTGTAGGGACGTCATCGGGCTCTTTAAATTGAATATGGTCAATGTCAACGGTGGCTTGATTGGCAAATAGGTCAGGGTTTCGTTTGAAAAACTGTTTAAGTTCTTCTTCCGTCGGCGTTTCTACGCCGCCTGAAATGAAGTAGCGCATATTTTGTAGCAAGAGGTCGCGCACTTTACTGTTGGTCACATAACCACGTTTAATCGCCTCTTGAAATAGAATCTCTTCATCAATATAGGAAGCTAATGCCGCGTCGCGTTGCAATACGGTTAATGGCTCTAACTGTCGGCTTTGAGCAGCTTCTATAATTTGAGTTTGACGAGATGCATCAATGAAGACGACTTGTCTATCATCACTATCAACATAACGATGAGCGGCAAAAAGACCAGCGGCGACCAATAGGAAATGAGCTAAAGGTTCGCGGTACAACTGACTTAAGAAGGTGACGGTGTTTTTGTCAGGTTGTTGGCGGTTTTTGTCAGTCATATCGTTATTCCTAATTAAGTGACTTGCGTTTGATTGCTGGGTCGAGAAAGGGCGCCACGTTTGCTTTGTGGCGCGGTCATCTATTACTTTTCTGGGTTATAAGCGTGGTCTTGTCGTTGAGGATCCAAGTACATAGGGTCTTCGATACCGTCTTTCTTCGCCGCCATACCAGCAAACATGCTGCGGATAATACGGTCCATCAAGATGCCTGTGGTGTCATGCGCATCATCAAGAAGCGGGTTGTATTCATTAAACTCAGCTGCAACTAAGTCAGTCCCGGCACCTATTACGCGAATCATGTGCATGGCTTCTTGGGCAGTCAGACCTCCTGGTTCTTGAGTACCGACGGCAGGGGCTGCTGAGGCATCAACTACATCTAAATCGAATGAGAGGAAGACCTTTTTCCCTTTGGTTTCTTCAAGCACACGTTTGATTACGTGCTCCCACCCTTTTTTGTCGACTTCAGCTTGGAAGTGGAACTTAAAGTTATTGTCCTTCATGTACTGAAGATCACCTTGACTAGGACCAAAGCTGCGTAAACCCACTTGAATGATGTCTTCACCGTTCAACAACCCGTAGTCAACGGCGCGAGCAATCATAGAACCATTGTGAACATAACGGCCCATGCCTGCGGTCAGTGCATCATAATGAGAGTCAAAATGTATGAGGGCGACATTGCCTTTGCCGTATTTTTTGGCTAATGCGGTTAGCATTCCATACATCTGTATATGAGTGCCGCCGATCGCAACCGGCATGACATCGGCATCCAGCACTTCAGTCGCGACGACGTGGATCTCTTCCAAGCTTTTTTCACTGTGGCCATAATGTGCGTTGACGTTGCCGTAATCGGCGACGCTAATCATTGGAAAATAGGCCATACCGTTCGTTTGGTCAGTCGCAGACCCGACCGTTGTATAATCAAGAAGCGTCCGCATTTTATTGGCGGCGTATGAGCCACCGCCGATAAAGTTATCGTCGATGGTCAGACCAAAGACAGCAACGTCTGGTTTACCTGCTTTCAAGTCTTCGGTATTAAATGCCATCGGTGCACCAAAAAATGTTGGGAATGCATTTTTCCCGTTCATTGCAGCGACGTAACGTTGTGGGTTGATTAACCC
Organism: Vibrio sp. 10N.261.51.F12; assembly: GCF_041471725.1. Classification (NCBI taxonomy): domain Bacteria; kingdom Pseudomonadati; phylum Pseudomonadota; class Gammaproteobacteria; order Vibrionales; family Vibrionaceae; genus Vibrio; species Vibrio sp. 10N.261.51.F12. The sequence goes on from NZ_JBFROV010000035.1 coordinate 99,510, forward strand.
CGGTTCACGTTTTGGGTCTTCAGATGTGTCACGACGAAGGACAAACACATCCTCTGTGCCATCCATGTTGACATTGAGCACACTGTTGTTGTCAGGGTCTTTCCATGGCATCCATTCTGCTGGGACCCCTTCAGGATAGGTTGATGGCCCTTTGGGTGTAGGTTCAACATCGCCAGCCTCAAAGCCAGCAGCAAACAGGTTCATGCTGATACTGACCGCCAATGTACTGAGCAAAACCTTTTTCGTACAAAATTTCATAAGAGAACTCCGGTTTATCTATTGTGTAGAAATCGCAAAAACCGATGTGGATTGCTGATTTGGTGTTGATTTTAGTTAATCAATGACCAACAATAAAAAACGATAGGTTCGGTTTATACGAACACTTAGCATCAAGAATAAGAGGGATTATGTTTAATTTGGATCAGATGGAAGCACTTGTTGCCACTTACGATGCTGGCACTATGGTTGAAGCCGCGCGCCGATTAAAAAAGAGTAAGAGCAGTCTCAGTGTCATGCTGAGCAACCTTGAGATTGATCTAGGGGTAGAAGTGTTTGACCGTAGTCGTCGTAACCTGCAACTTACCGATGCGGGCAAACAGTTGTATGAGAAAGCCAAAGTATTATTACGCCAGGCCGAGCAGATAAATCAGTTTGCTCAAGCGGTGGCTGGTGGTTCAGAGCAAGAGCTTCGCATCGGGGTACAAAGCGAAATAACCCTGCAGGATTTAGCAAAAGAAACTCAAGCGCTTAAAGCCGAATTTCCTCATATACGCCTACTCTTTATTCGTGACACCGACCAGCGACTTGAGTCTCGATTGACGGATCGAGAGCTAGATATGCTAATCAGAAAAACCGTGGAAGGCGTGCCGCAGCACTTTAATTTTTATAATATTGGCACATGCGAGTCATTGCTGGTGTGCGCACCGGACCATGAACTGAACTCAGGCAACAATATCGTTTTTGAAGATTTACTTCTTTTCCCCCAGATTTACTTGTGCTCGGATAACGACGCGGCAGTTGATATCTTAAAGGGAGCAGGCGAACGTATTGACGTACAACGTCTACTGGATCAAGTACAACTGATTGAGCAAGGGTTTGGTTGGGGGTTTGTTACACGAAGTCTGGCGGAAGACCAAATCAATCAAGGAACATTGGTTCAATTCTTCCCTGAATTTTCGAACAGTGGAAAAGGTATTTTTATGCTCGAAGCACTCAATAATAGTGGCGATCAAATAGGACCAGCCCAAATGTTTTTACTCAACGAGTTGAAAAAGCGTCCATAACAAATAGAGTGTGGCTGGCCGGTTATAACTGTCTAAAACATGGTTAGCCACCCACTTTTTCGGTCAATAGAACCAATGTTGCCAATGCGCTGCAGGTAAATATCCATGAGCCTAGTATTCGTATAGCCGTGTGCTGCCACGCACAGTGGAGTTTACTACTGAACAAAGCAGTATTAAGCACAACAGCAAACACGCTGATAGTGGTTCCCAAATGGCTCACTAATTTTTCTGAGCCAACAAGCAGACTCTGTTCTGAATCCATTCCCAAGACTAACCCGACTAATGCGGCAGTTGAGCACACAACCCACTTATTCAGCGTTGTCCTTAACAGCAATAGCGCACCAAAACCAACAGAAATTAACATTGTGGGAACCGCCATTATCTGTTGATTCACTAACTCGGAACAAGCAAGACCAAGGACCAAACCCAAGAGTAAGGCCAAGATACCAAAAGCAAGGTCATCCTTAGGTTGCCTGCCGAACCACACACCGAACGCTAACAATCCAACAATATGAGCAGGAATGAACAGTGGATGAAGCAATCCATTGTAAAACTCACCAAACCCTTCTATTGGGCTGTGCGCCATTGCCACTGAAGGCGATAAAAGTAACGTCACCAATAACGACTTCATTGAACGGTTCATATCATACTCCGCTGGATTAGGGTGATGACAAAGCCAACACCAGCAAGGGAAATGGCTGCACCAAGCGCTTGGATTGCAATTAACCTAGAATACTTCTGTGCGACGAGAGCGATGCCGACACCGAGAAGGTGAAGCAAACCGGTTGAGGTGACAAAGCCCAGGCTAAAGTTGAGTGGCGCCATTGTGCTCGGTAAGTGTGTTCCGTGCGCATTGCCATGACAAAGTGCAAAGAACCCTACAACTAAGTAAGCAATAGGTAGTGGGGGACGTTGCTTGAAAGCAATCATTAATCCCAGTATGACTGAAGATAATGCAATGCCAGTTTCAACCTGTGGTAGCGCAATGCCCATGATTCCAATGGTGGCACCAACAGCCATCATGAGTGGAAAGAGTACGGGTAGCATCCATGTCGCAGGCTTGCTAAGGAAGACACCCCACAACCCAACCGCGACCATTGCAAGTACGTGGTCCAGTCCAAATATAGGATGCATAAACCCAGTACCAAAAGCACTGTGGGTGTGAACCACTTCATGAGCGCTAACTGCGCCACTTAAAGGCAATAACATCAATGGAATGATGAACTTATACATTGTTATATTCTCGTGCAATGAATTGAGTATTCAATATAAGAGCATTGCAAGAATATTCATAAAACCTATTGTTCGTGTTTATAGAACGATCGATGGTGGTCCGTCATTGCGGATAATGCCCAGTTACCTATACGAGAGTGTTAGAATTGTCGATGTACGTAAAGGAACTTACGATACATCGCGGATTTCGGGAGGGCAACGCCTCGCTACGTGGTTAAGGAAATGATGATCCTATTATTAAATAGACAGCACTTAACCCAGTCTCGACACGAGCGTAGGATAATATGACAGGACCAATAGGGGAGTCTATTCCTGCGTATAAGGCACTGCTTTTATACATTGGTGCTTTGTTGATACTGAGTTCTGTGTCTTGCCAAGCTCCGCCATACTCTGCTGATAAGCCGAGGTAGACAGGAGAATGAAACAGACCAAAGTCGTTGTCGAACCAACGGTAGCGGTAAGTTAGCCCACTATATGCTTTTTCTTTACCCATAAGACTGTTTTTAGGAATGCCAGATAAATTTAAAAATCCCCCTAATCGTGCAGGGTTAATAGCAATATTGTTGGGGTGGGTATCAATTAATGAGTACTGCATTGTGCCACTAAACGTGTGTCGACCATAAGTTTGTGTTGAAAAGATTTCTGCATTCCATTCTTGTGTTTTGGATGTGTCAACACTCGTCACTGCTTGTGGAGCAATGTAATGATCGTCTGAAAGCAAGTAACTTAGTTTTACCTTAAAACCTTTAGTCGGCAAAGTTTTGTTGTCTTGGGTATCTAATTCGTATCGTGCGAATAAACCGGCTCTATTGTAATCAAAGCCGTCAATGGAATGGATTGGAGTCAACGAGGTTTCTCCTGACTGAACGCTACCCCCTAATTTAATTTCTTGCCAAAATGTGGGCTGAAATCCAGCTGAAACTTCGGCCGATAATGAATTTTGTGTATAAGGAAAATAGTCATTTTCTGCTTCTAAAGCAGGTGAAGCTCCGACGTTACCCCGCAAAACGTTTCCTCGTTCAGAGAGGAGTTTCGCGGCGACTGAATAAAATAAGGTTTGATTGGTGGTGAGCGGTGAGTAATACTCGTCTTCCAGACGATTACTGGTCCCAAGTTCAAGGTTTAAACGAAGTTCACTGCCTTTTTTATCTAAGCCAGTAAAGTTAGTGCTTACCCCTATAGAGTAAACGCTATTGGCATTAAAATCTTCTTCAACATGAAATCGAAAGTCAACATAGTTGGGGCCCCATCTTTTTTCATTAACATCAATATAAAGCAGGGTCTGATTTGTCTGAGTGTCAAAATGGTAGCGGATTAACTCAAAGTTATCTAACGCGTAAAGTTTATTGACTCGAGTTTCAAGTTCCAGAGCACTGTACGTGTTCCCCGTTTTTATATTTAGAGTACCAATCAGTACATCTTCACTATAGTGGGGGCTTTGTTTCCTAAATCA
>NZ_JBFROV010000036.1:0-179035 GCF_041471725.1 Vibrio sp. 10N.261.51.F12
ACCTTATATTATTAATTTTATATTAATTTAAATTATTTGATTAATTTTATCATCAATATATCACTTCATCTTAAACACTCTATTTAAGATGAAGTAACTTATACACAAACACCTAACCTTATAATATTATTACTCATTTCATGTTTGCAATATTACTCTCCATTTATAACGCTGCTGATCTATTACTTACTTATATAGAGTTATATATACTTTTATCAATTTCTTTCTGTCTAACTAAATAAAGTTGGCAATTAATTCAGCTTTGTTTATCAATTGTAGAGATAACAGTATGTCTAAGAACAACCTCTCTGCTCCAGAGAAAATACTGGAGGGCATTGGCGGTGCAAGCAATATCAAGTTTATTACTTGTTGTGCGACGCGCTTACGATTCGAGCTACACGATGGCTCTAAAGCAGACAAAGCAGCATTGGATGCGATTCCTGAAGTGATGGGGGCCGTACCTCAAAGTGGCGACCGTTATCAAATCGTTATCGGTGGTTCAGTGCAAACCATGCTAGAGCAAATTAAAGCGTTACCGGCTATGCGAGGTGACACACCTGACGTCGCCGATCCGAAAGAAGAAAGCACGGAAACTAATGCTGACCTTAAAACGTCGCTGCGCTCTGGGGGCGTTCGAGGTAAAAAAGAATGGGTCGACAGCTTTTTCGAGTATCTTTCTGATTCTTTCCGTCCTTTCCTAGGTGTGCTACTCGGCGCCTCACTCGTTATTGCTGCACTTGCTGTTTTGGATGCATTGCACATCGTGAACTTCCGTGGCGAAAAATCCGCAAGTTGGCAATTTGTCGACACGATGTGGCATACCGTCTTCTACTTCTTGCCAATCATGATCGCTTACAACGCCTCTAAAAAGTTGAAAGTCGAACCTTGGTTAGGTGCGGCGATTATGGGCGCACTGATGACACCTGAGTTTCAAAACCTCTCGTCATTGGCATCAACAGAAACCATTCACAATGCTGTGCTAGGCACCACGAGTCACATTGCGAACGTGTTTGGCTTCGCCATGCAGTTAAATGACTACTCTGGGCAAGTATTTGTGCCGTTAATCATGGTGCCAGTCTTGGCGCTGGTTTACCGGACGCTTAAGAAAATCTTCCCTGAGAATGTTCATATGGTCTTCGTGCCATTCTTCTCTCTGATCATCATGATCCCTATAACGGCTTTCTTCTTAGGCCCACTAGGCGTTTGGTTAGGGACGGGGCTTGGTAATGGCTTGGCATGGTTAAACACCAATGCACCCTTCGTATTTGCTCTGTTGATCCCACTGTTATACCCATTCCTCGTTCCATTGGGTCTACACTGGCCGCTGAACGCGCTAATGCTGGTCAACATACAAACGCTTGGTTATGACTTCATTCAAGGCCCAATGGGTGTATGGAACTTTGCCTGTTTCGGTGCCACAGCAGGGGTGCTTCTGATTGCGATGCGTGAGAAAGATACATACATGCGTCAAACATCGGTTGGTGCATTGGCTGCGGGTCTGTTTGGTGGTATCTCTGAGCCGTCACTTTACGGTATCCATTTACGCTTTAAGAAAATGTACTCACGTTTGCTTCCAGGCTGTGTTGCTGGCGGGTTAGTGATCGCAACGCTAGGCGCAAGCTATGGTGGAGTAAAAACCAAAGCATTTGCTTTCACATCACTATTTACGATTCCTGTATTTAGTCCAATGTGGGTTTATGCGTTAGCCATTGCGGTTGCCTTTATTGTTCCAATAGTCCTAATTCTTATGTTTGATTACCGAACAGAGGAAGAAAAGGAAGCAGCTAAAAAAGCGATGAATTAAAGTCGTGAATTAAAAATCTCGGTTTAATTAACGCCAACGTTCTCTATGAGCACTTTGGCGTTTTTTATTATCGAGATAAAAATCAAGTCGGCGTCCTCGTGAATACGAGGTTCTAACCTAGTTGTCCTTTAGATAACGAAATGATGGGGCCTTAACACCTGAAAAAGGATGAACCCAGCTATTTCTGAAACCCAAACCTACTTGAAAGTGCCATTTTTCCACCACTATGTTTCGACAGTAAGAAAGGAACCATACTTCTTGCAAAACACACATCACTATGGACTCTCGTTGCGAGATGAGCTGTTTTTTTATGTCCGTCACGGCTTGCTACTTCTGACGTACCATTGCCACCATTAATCGAGACTAGCGCCTCCTCAATTGGCGAGTCACTCCCGATGTGAGCCAATATCCGAGGCTCTTGATACCAAGTATCGACGGTAAAGCCTGACTCTACCACCCATACTTCTCTGTCACTTTCTAATTCATGGCTTCGAATACATTGCCCATTCTCCAACACTTCAATCTTAGTCGTGACAACTTGCAACCCGGATTGCCACACGATAGTCATTGTATGCCCATCTATCGCCACTGAGAGATTCTTCTGGCGCATTTGCCAATTAGCGCCTTGGTCGAAACTCATTGCCAATATATTGTCGCCAAAACTGAGCTTTTCTGAATAAAGCAGAGCATTAACATCCAAGCCACCAAACGTGGAGTAAGCAAACTTGTTGTATTTATCAAGCTGAAATCCCGGGTGAACATTCGCGCCATAATGAACAATACTGTGGCCATCTACTCGCTGGACAATGGTTTTGTTCGCTGGCATAGAAGCGACGGCGTCAAGTGGTGACATCGACTCTTCTTTGCATTGCCAGAATTCGTTTTCATCAGGTAACAACAAAGGGATAAATGCCTTCATTGCCCAGTAAGGTGAGGTTGGAGAGTTGTATACCTCACACATAGTGGTGTTTGGGTAATCATAACCACGAGTAAGCACACCAGTTTGAGTGAAAATCGGTTTTGTTTGCCACCGACGAATTTGTCTCGCCCAAAGCCCCTTTATCTCACCCTTAGACAGCTCAGTTTGCTCGCACAATGCATACGCTCCCCAAAATCCAGCACTGGCAAATCGATAGGTCAGTGAACGACCTTGAACCAATGAATCCCCTTCTTCTGAAAACCAGTATCGAAACGGGTAGCTAAACGTATCAGCGTTGGTTTTAAAAATGCCTGCGAACTCTGGGTTAGCATTTGGATAAAGTTGAGAGTAGATCAACCCGTAGTAATGCATGGCATATCCGCAGTATTGATCAATGGTTTCGATATCACCATCGCCATACCAGCCATCCCCAAGATACCAATCTCGAATACGTTGCAAGCATTGCTCTTCCAGCTGCTCATCAACGAGTGCCTCTCTACCGACACTTCGTAACCCTTGCTGAACAAAAATAGTGAAAAACAACCAATTGTTTTGCGATGTTGGGTGGTCTTGAATACTGGCCAGCCAATGAACCAAATTAGTTTGTTGTTGCTCTGTTAATGGATCCCAAGATATTTCCGGTAATAGCGTTAACCACATGGCAATGGGTGCCATTTCAACACTACGTTGGTCTATGTCACCGAGTTCCCCCCAGTATTGATCAGAGTTTGGGTCGGTGCCCTTTACAATAAGCTCCCGAACTAAGGGCCAGTGTTGAAATTTACCGCCTCCTAACTCAAGGGGAATCAGGCCCCACAGAGGGCGAGCAACCCCCTCTACCGAACTCGCTACCATATCGAAGCAAGCGCCACCTTCCTCAAAATCGATCCGAGCACCTTGTTGTTGATAAAAAGGAATAAGAGGTTCAAATAAATCACACACCAACTTTTGGTAATCTTGCTTGGACTGCAGAGGGTTCTCAGAAAAAAACACTTGTTTCATCAATAATGTTCCTTACATCAATCCAAACATACGTGGTAACGCTAAGCTAATGACAGGGAAATAGGTGACTAAAAGTAACCCAATAAACTGCACTAAAAAAATCGGCAGTAATGGCTTGATTACATTGGTTATTTTCTCTCCAGTTATACCGCAGGATACAAACAACACCGTTCCGACTGGTGGCGTGACAATTCCCATGGAAAGGTTATAAATCATGATGACGCCAAAATGCACCGGGTCAACGCCCATCGCAGTAACAACGGGATACAAGATAGGCGTAAATATAAGCTGCGCTGGCGCCATATCCATGAACACCCCGACAAACAGCAATGTGAGGTTAATGACAAACAAGATTATGTATTTGTTGTCACTCACCGCGACCAGCATTTCTCCTACTGTGTCTGGAATACTGGCAAAGGTCATTGACCAACTCATTAACCCAGAGCAAGCAATTAAGAACAAGATAACGGCCGAGCTAATCGCGGAATCATACAGAGTCTTCATTAAACTCTGCCACGTTAAGCTCCGATAACAAAGCGCAAGTAACAAGCTGTAGATTACAGCGATACCAGACGCTTCAATAGCCGTAAACATACCGCCGATAATACCGCCAATAACGACAACGATTAGGAACATACTTGGCACTGCACGCCAAGTAATTGCAGCCACTTCACTTAATGGATAGTGCGTAGAATCAACAGGATAGTTGTGTTTTTTTGCATAACGATAGGCAACCAGCATAACGCTGAGTCCAACAATAATCCCTGGAATGTAACCGGCTAAAAACAAAGCGGCGATCGATGCACTGCCCCCCGTTATCATCGAGTAAACAATAAAGGCACCAGCAGGCGGAATAAGCATTCCAGCAATAGAAGATGAGGCATTCACTGCCGTAGAGAATGGCATATCATAATTTTTCTCTTTAGCCATAGGCGTGACGATACCGCCAATAGCCGTCGAAGCAGCAATCGCCGAACCAGACAAGGATCCAAACATCATATTAGCGACGATGTTCGTTTGCCATAAGCTACCAGGAATTCGCTTACCGATAAGCATTGCAAATACAATCAATCGCTTAGCAATCCCCCCTTGGTTCATGATATTGCCTGCCAAGATAAAAAACGGCAAAGCTAAGAAGCCAAAGCTGTCTAAACCACTGAATAACTTTTCGCTGCTCGTTCCTAGTAGATTAACAAAATCAATCTGCAGGGACAGCGTTAGGATGCCTGAAAACGCTAAGCCTACGGCGATGGATGTCCCCATTAGCAAAAAAAAGATAAACGACACAAACAATGCAAAGAAAGAAATCATCTCCATATTGGAATAGAGAAAATCATCAAAGCTGTCCAGTTGCTTTAGTTCATTGTAACCCCACACCAAAGCGGCCGTTCCAACCGCATAGAACAAAATAATAGATATCAGTTTAGGGTCTTGTTTAAGGCTTTTAATGAGGGCGACAATCTGGCTGAAGGCTATCAAAGCACCGCTGATCACTAGCACCGACTGAACCGCTCCTAAAGGCAGTTGCATGGTCGGTGTCATTAGATTCCAATTTTTTGCGGCGGCAACATAGCCACCCCAAACCATAATTAATCCCAGAAGGACATAGATAAAACGATTGAACAACTCCATTTTATTACGAGTTTCGGGCGTAACCTTGTCAAGAATCAAGGGTAAATTGAGGTGCGTGGATTTGATAAAACAGAGCGCAGCTCCCAGTATGCCGAGCCAAATTAACAGAAAGCGCAAAAGCTCTTCAGACATTGCACTAGGCGAACTAAAAACATAGCGAGCCGTAACTTGATAGATAATAAGCACACTCATTACAGTGAGTAGACAGATTAAAAAATACTTAAGCGTCGCCTCTAAAGTACTCATAAACGAATCTGTTAGGTTGGGAGTTGTTCTAGGGGTTTCTAGTTCTAACGGGGTCATAAACCTCTCCTTGAAGCCAAACGCCATCAATTCAGGCGCAAAGGCGGCGCTGTTTACACAGCACCGCTATCAAGATTTAGCGCTCTTGAATGGTAAAGATAGTTTCTAGTAATGGCGCTTTAACAGGATCGGAAAGCGTTTCATCGTACATAGGTTGCATTCGGCTAATCAACGGTGCTTTGTCGATTTCGATATACTCTACATTGAGTTCAGAAGCGGCGAGCGCCTCGGATCTCTCAATTTGCTCTGCAACTGCAGCAAAAGATTTTTGTGTCGTGTTCAGCATTTCTTCCTGCACAACCTTCAGGTCTTCCTCAGAAAGCCCTTTGCGAAAACGTTCACTTGTCACTAAAAAGTCGGTAAGACGAGTATGCTCAGTGCGGATAGCGTACTTTGCAACTTCGCCAAACTTAACCTCCCATAGCCCCGCTAATCCGCCTTCCGCGCCATCAATAATGCCTTGTTGCAGTGCGGGATAAACCTCTCCAAAATCCATTGGTGTCGGAACGCCGCCCAATGCCCGAATGAGCTTCATATACGTGTCACTCGGTGAGGTTCTAAGTTTCAACCCTTCTAAATCTTCTAGCGTGGCAACAGGGCGAGTGGTATACATACTGCGGAAACCATTACTCAAAAAACCCATAGCATGAATATTTTTGTCGGCGACCGAATCGTAGATCTGTTTGCTCACTACTGGGTCAAGCATGGTTTGTTCGTACTCATCTAGGCTACGGAAAATGTAAGGTAGATTGATACTAGTAATTTCTGGTGAGAGGTTTTCTAACGTCGCACTATTTACTAACCCCATGTCAATCACACCACTTTGGATCTGTTGTAGATATTGGGCTTGCCCGCCAAGAGTGCCATTCCAAAAGAAACGGAGGTTAACCCGCCCATCGGTACGTTCCTTGATATTACTGCCCATTTCCGTTAGTAAGGTACCAGCAGCATCTTCACTCGGTATGTTGGTGGCAAACTTATAGGTTTTTGCCTGTACACTTCCTAATGACAAGGCTAATGCTGTTCCTAAAAGTGCAAGTTTGGTTGTCAATCCTTTCATTGTATTCACCTTTCGTTCACGTTATTTGGCTCTACCAAAACAGTTTGTTGTGTCCCAATGCGCGCGCTACAGCTTCAAAATAATAATAATCGCCATAGGGCAGCATCGCGTTGGCAAGATAATCTAGGTCCTTGGCTTTAGCATTGGGGATATGAGATGCAGCATTAGACAGTAATCCTTGTGCTGAATCAGTGTGGGTTTGGTCGTAGTTTTCTCTTAATGCCAGAAGCATTTTTAGGCCTAAAGAGCGATATTGTTCAGCTTGTTCTGGTTTGTTTTGCTTTAAGAAGTACTCAGACAAAATGAACAAACCTGCAGAAGTAATAGAACCAGCTGAGGTATCCTTGTATCGGATTTCACCTTCTGGGAGAAGGTAGTCCCACTCAGGCACCATATCCGGAGTGATTTTACTCAGCATGTATTCGGTTAACTTGACACTTTCTTCAGCGTAACGGTCATCACCCGTCATAATCGCCATCTGAGCAAATCCGTGAATCGCCCATGCTTGCCCACGGCTCCAGCATGATTCATCAGCGAACCCCTGATGGGTACAACCTCTAATAGGTTTGTTGGTACTCGTGTCAAAATCGAAGGTATGGTAGGTACTGTAGTCATCCCTAACCAAATATTTCATAGACGTTTCTGCTTGGCCAATCGCCACTTGTTTAAACGATTCAACATTGGTTTCTTGGTATGCCCACATCAGCAACGCTAAATTTTGCATACAGTCGATAATAATTTTTCCCTGAACACTTTCAGCATGCGCTTTATCTTCTGCCCCAGCCGTCCATGCAACTAAGTAGTTTCCGTTCCAGTTATATCGGTGTCTTAGTGCCTCTGCAGCGCGTAATGCCAACTGCCTAGCATTCAGATCACCAGTCAGTTTGTAATCCGCAACTGCCGAAAGGCTAAACTCAAAGCCAAGATCATGGTTAAGCCATAGAGGGTTATTCAATATGCTCTCAAAATGGGCATTGCGCATACGAGCATTGTTCTTGAGCTCTTGCTTACCAGTAAACAAGTAAGCTAGCCAAAGCTGACCCGTCCAAAATGAATCTGTCCAAAAATACTCTTCTGGATATAACCAAGTGAAGTCCTCTGCACCTGCACCCACCATAGGATTACGAATACCAATCATTGAAACGTTGCGCTCAATACTGGCGATAATGTCCTGTTTTATTAACTCTAATGTTTGGTCCATTGATATGCCTCACTAACGAAATGGGGTGTAACTGAAACTTTTCATAAATTTATGTGATCGTGCTAAAAATATTTTAAAATTCGGTTCCGTCACTTGGTGACATAAATACAATCGCCCAAATTTAAAGGATTTTCTGTGATAATCCTCATGAAATGAAAAGAACCATAAAAATGAAACGTTTCATTAAATTCATGCAAACACTTGAAATTATCTGTCAGATGATTTAAAACTGGGGGCGTCGAATCACAACGCATGATTATCAGTGGGTTGTTGATTAACTGAGGTCACGTTGAGTAGGAAATCTTTTTGAATTCAGCAGAAAAAACACAAAAAAAGCCGACTGTGGAACAGATTGCATCGCTTGCAGGCGTGTCAAAGGCAACCGTGTCTAGGGTTTTAAATGGCAGCGATTTGGTCAAAAATGATGTCGCACGGAGAGTCGAAGCAATCATCAGCGAAGTCGGATATGTTAAGCGCCGATCCTCGCTAGAAATTCCGATGACATTTAACAAAATAACGGTATTTTGTGACGATTCCGCATTTGCACCTCACACCTTCTATGGAACACTTCTCAACCAACTTAAAGTGGAAGCAGATAAACTTTCTATCAGTTTAGAAATGTCGGTGTTAAATCCGACCAAAAATAGTCAATCGCTAAAAAACAAGTTGTGTGATGCTCAATCTATTCTAATCCTTGGCAATCCCAATCAAGATTTGATTGAAATGACTCAGAATAAGTCGATTCCAGCGGTAATAATCAATGGTGTTGACCCCAAAATGCGGACTCCGAGTATTTCTCCAGATTATGAATTTGGTGCCTTTATGGCGACAGAGTACTTACTGTCAAAAGGTCATCGAAAAATAAAGTTCATCACCGCGAACGACCGGCATTCAACCTATCAACGAACGGATGGGTTTTTGAGAGCCCTCAGCATGGCAGGAATAGAGCATGACCCTAAACAAGCCGTGATTGACTTTGTCGATTATGCCGACAGAGCCGAACCCCTTCGGGGCCTCAAGGGTAAAGACTTAATTCGTAATCCTATGGGAGACTTTGGTGCGCAGGAAATTCTGCCGCTCATCATGGCTGAAAATCGTTTTGATGATTGTACGGCGGTTTTATGCTTATGTGACATGGTGGCACTCTCATTACTAGAGGCTTTGTCGCACATAGGTAAACGCGTACCTGAAGACATTTCAGTGATTGGCTTCGATAATTTAAGCGTGAGCGCCATATCATCACCGCCCCTCACCACCATGACAACGGATTACAACCGAATTGCTCAATCGGCGATTTATAAATTAATTACCGCGATTAGCTCCCCAAATAAAGTAGCGACACGATCTTCGGTTGTTTTCGAAATGATTGAACGAAATTCAGTAAGGAACCTTTAAATAGCTCATCTCGAAGGTAGGGCCGCTCTTCAGTCATGGTAGTAATGGCCGTACCTTATTTTGAGAAGAACACACCTTGCGATTGAATAATGACGCCATCAATTAATGAGCAGTTAAACAACCTCTACACCATTAATTACAAAGCCTGATAACCGTCATAAATATCAAAGATAAATGTTAAGTGCATATATTCAGGGGGACGGGAGGAATCCAATTGAAGCGCTAATTATGGTGCTACATTTCACCCGCTTTAATTTTGGATTGAGCTTCACTTAACGTCTGCTTCCCAAATAATAAATCCATCATTGCGATGATACGTTTACTGTCATCACCCCACTTATCTGAATTAGCACTATTCGGTGCCTTGAACTCTACCTCACCAACTTTCGCACTATTTTTATATGCTTTAATTTTGGCATCTGCGACAAACGTCCTAAAATCCCAACTCCAACGCGATACATAAGTCAGCGTAAGTTCTGAGCTCTCAGGTGGAGTCCCATCACTTACAACCGTACATTTATGGGCGGTATCCAAACACCATTCTTGCATCGACTCTAAGAAAATTTCCCGTGTTGCATCATCTTTCACAATCGTAATGTCTTTACTCTGGTTATCTTCCGGGATAACTTCCGCAGTGTATTTGGGCGCTGCACAAGCAGCTAAAAGGACGGGTAGACTAAGGATAATTAGTTTCTTATACATATTATGTCTCTTTTAATAATTCTATAATTTAAAATGGAATTTTGAAGCAACATTAACAACATCAATTAGGTTATATTTCATAAACTACGCTTCCACTTTTTCCATTATCGGATGATTAGTCTAGAGAAAATACAAAACCAATAAAGTGATATTGCTCCCAAATAATATTCAACTTGTAACCTTAGAATCTTACGTTCATCGCATCGTGTTAATTAGCTCCATATAGCAAATGATATAAACACTTCTATTTGACGCTCTTATCCTCCCTTGGATGCTAGTAATCTTAGAAAGGACACACACCTAAAAAAAAATCTAAAGCACTCCCGTATTCAAAGTCAAGAATCTTAGAAAGGACACACACCTAAAAAGAAATCTAAAGCACTCCCGTATTCAAAGTAGCAATTAACTGCATACTTTTGCTTTCTTCAATCTATTTTTGGTGAAGTTGTCTAGTTTCTTAAGACGCGTTTACTTACGTTTAGGCATGGGGCGAAAGACAGTATCCAGCATTTTCACTGGCCCATGGGTCGAAGCAGCGGGGAAAGTGCTGCTTACTCTAGTTGATAGATGTGCACCCTTCTCTTTTTTAAGGCAGCCTTAGCTTGGACTATATGAACGTGACACCCAACCGCTGTCGAACGTGTTTTTTCTAACGCGGTACATACCGTTAGCCAACTCTTCTTGGTGTGTGTCCTTTTAATCCTCACAAGATTGAAGACCTGATGTCCAGAACAGCAACTAGTATGCTTTCACATTTTTGAGGACAATCTGGCGCGGATCTCATCGTAGACCTGGGACTAATGATAGTAATCTTATAAAGGACACACACCTAAAAAAGAAATCAAAAGCACTCCCGTATTCAAAGTAGCAATTAACTGCATACTTTTGCTTTCTTCAATCTATTTTGGTGAAGTTGTCTAGTTTCTTAAGGGACGTTACTTACGTTTAGGCATTGGGCGAACGACAATATCCAGAATTTTCACTGGCCTATGGGTAGGAGCGGCGGGGAAAGTGGTGCTTACTCTAGTTGATAGATGTGCATCCTTCTCTTTCTTAAGGCAGCCTTAGCTTGAACTGTATGAACGTGACACCCAACCGCTGTTGAACGTGTTTTTTCTAATGCAGTGCATACCGTTAGCCAACTCTTCTGATTGAAATTTAAACGCGTCAAAATAGCGGGTTGATTAGCATCCATACTGGCTTTGTCTTCCCGAAATAGACGTGCAGTCCAGTCTACTAACTCAATGTAGTCGATGAGCCGAAACGGAATACCATCTAGCATTTCATTCGTTGGATTACCGATAAAAGGGTGTAAACATGGGGCTGTTGCTAAATTTTTACCCAGCGCATCGATTCTGGCTTTTATCGAGGTAAACTCCGATGTTTCAGGGGTTGTGGCAATGCCTGATCGAATGGGATTCAAGTCGACATACGCCATTGCGGCGGCAAGGGCTTTTTCATCAAGCAACGCTTGGCTTTTGAAGCGGCTTTCCCAAAAGTGTCCTGTACAGTTATCTTCTCGATTCGCCCTACACGCTATGTCGTAATTTAGCTCTTTCATGAACCAACTTAAGCTCCACAGCCTTTCTCGCCATACGTCAATGAGTTCAAGACACTTGTCTTCCTCAGCTTGGTTCGTGAGTTGCTTATTTTGCCAACGCTCTATGAGTACGGGTAATTTATGCTCACGCCCCCAATGCTCGACCACTTCATGCAGTGACAATGCTAACGCTTTGTCTTTATTGATATGAAGCACCAGGTGATAGTGATTACTCATGATGGCGTAGGCGCAAACATCGATGCAGTATACCTCCGTCAGAGCGTGAATTTTTCGCTCTATCCACTCTCTTCGATGTTCGTAGCTCGTGTTGGTGAGCGGGTCATCGCCGCACAAAAAACTGCGCCTCACACAACGTGAGACGCAGTGGTAATACGAAGTCGCATCCACGGAAATAAGCTGTTTTCTGGCTGTTGTCAAAATGAGGTCCGCTATGAAGGTTTTAAATAACTTAGCAGTTCTCTTTTAATGGGGTTGTTGGTGAGTCGGCGAATTGGACAAAATCAAACTAATTTCATACTTTTGGTGTGTGTCCTTTTAGTCTCTTTTTAGTCTCCTTCTTTTAGTCTCCTTAGAGATCGTAGGCTCTTTGACGTCTCAAATAAATGATACATTTCAGGTACTCAAGCCAGCATCTTCAAGTTGATTGGGTATAGATATGATAAGCTAGAAAGGAATTATGCCAGCATGTTATCGCTGGCATTCATGTTAATGTTGCTACCGATGTATTACTGAACATGAAATGTACAGCAAAGATCAACACGCCCTAATAAGTAACATAGAATTATGTTTTTCCATGAACGATTAACTCTTCAGGTTTTTATGAGTCTTCCGCCTCAATTAAGAATCTCAAATTTTTCCAAATTCCACTGGTACTCTTGCTCTCCTGCAGACAACATAAAGTTGTGAGAACCAGCTGTCAAAAATATTTCCTCACTTTGCATCTGCGAATACTTTGACCACGAACCTGTATTAGGTATCGTTGAGGTAGTTTTGTAGGCTCCATCAACGAAGAACTTAATAACTCGATCTGAATTTGGAGTTGCTACATAATAATTGACTTTGTAATACCCAGAGACAGGAATATTGATATTCTTGTAAGACACCCAGTCTTGCCCATTTACCCAATTTATACCTGTTGCCGTGGCATTCACACCGTCATGGCCACCGGCATCCGTACCCGTCATTGTTCCAGTGTTCGAAAAGTTTTCGGCTTCAACCACAATATTGCTTTCACTTGGCGGATTAACTTCATCAAATGAACGATTAATCGTTCTATCAAAATTGAAAACCTGTAAAGCGACACTGCTCACATATCCTCCTTCATCTGGGAAGCTAACTCGTATTGTGTTAGATTTTTCAACAAAATCATATGGAACAGGAATCTCTAGCAAACCAAAAAAGCTATTTTTATCAGCCTGATCACTCCCACGATAACTAGAGTTAATTGTTAAGGCATTGCCATTGATCGAAACCGTTGGATTTCTGTCCAGGTTAAGTGCACGTCCAATACCTAAACGCAGTACTGCCTCACCATCATTAGTTAATGAAACATCTTTAATGTTATATGTATATGTCGTATCAGCAACAATATTTTGCTTAAACTTTGTTGAATAATATTTATTTTCTATTGAGGAATAGTTTTGAGATAACTTTGAGTTAAAATCATATACTATGATCATGGTTGATTCAGGATTCAACGTCACATTAGGTTTTCGAGATTTTTCAATGCCAATTGACTTCATCACAGGTTTATCTCCATTACCAAGATATAAGTGATTTCCTGTAACAGATTCGATGTTCACAGAAGTATTACCCATTAGATTAAGGTTAATAACTTCCGTAGATTTACTTAAGTTATTTAGAATAAGGTAAAGTTTATCACCTTCTGCGTAGGCATCTGCTTGTATATTGATGTTATTTTGCTTGGTATCTATTCTGGTACCATTTACATCTTTCCAAAGTTCATAAAACTTGATGTAATCAGTCCAAACCCAATTACCCGTAGCACTGTCAGGTTCGTTTTCTTGTCGCATCATCCGTGATGTATAAGGAGTGTTTTCTCCAGTACGTCCCCATTCTGCTTTTAGCGGACCGAAAGGAACAGCTTTTATAATTTTGTCTGGTCTTTCTAGAAACTGCATCAACATTGAGTTAAATGCAGCAATATTTAACCAGTCTCGATAAGGGTTGTATGGTGTTCCTTTTAAATTATGAACTTGCGCCCCGTATTCAGAAATTAAAAATGGACGTTCTTTGTTTACTTTACGACTATAACCTTCGATCATATCTAAGGTTGCTTCAATATTAGCCCCTGTACGGTAATGTTCTCCACCCTGAAATGCCGGTAAATCATATAAGTGAAGGGAGTAAAAATCCATATCATTACCCGTTAGGTCAATAAAATACTTCCAACGCTCATCCCATTGCGAAAAGTTATTTTTCTCTAATTCAGGAAATGCGGTTGTAAATCCACCAACTTTTATATCTGGATTAAATTTTTTGACTTCATTTGCAGCAGATACGTGATAATTAAAAATATCTTCAATTGTTCCGCCGCCATGATAACCCATATCTACTAGAGGCCAAACAGGTTCATTCATCAATTCTAAATACTTTGGTATTGGTCGACCAGTATCGGATCCTGTACCAAAGTAATCTCTGAGAAATCTACCCATAAATTCACCAGTAGAATGGCCAAATGGAACCAATGGAGTAAACTCCCACCCTTTATTCGTTTTACCAGAGCCTGGGTAAAATGGTACATCTTGGGCCGCTGTGATCAATCCCATATCTCGATCTTCGTAGTTACGCCAATTACGATTATCCAACGAGTTTTTATAGCTATTGATTACAACTTGTCCTGCAGCAGTCATACCATAAGGATGGGCATAACCATCACGCGCTGGGTCTTCACCTATCTGATTTAATTGATATTTCATTGCTCCTGTTTCACGTGCAAAGTAAGTATCTAGTTGGTTTAATAGATATTCTTTTTTTTCGTCCTCTCCGTTCCAATCAGATTCAATATTAGCGGAATGCAAAACCATGAATTTTTCTCGATCGAATTTACTGACCCCTCCAACCTCATGCTTAACATCTAAGTTAACATCAACAGTAGTACTCGCGTTAACGTATAACGGAGCCAGTGAAAGAGTAGCCAGTCCAATGCTAATTGCCAGCAATGAATAATGAGCGCGATTACATTTCATTACAATTTCCTAGTAGATAATATGTGTGTATACCTCCACAAGCTTATACATGTTGAACAATCCCAACTAATCTGATCCAAAGTTATGAGATCTGGACAACCAATTAATCAATATGTAGGTGACTTTATGTGATCTGGACAACCAATTTATCGAAATTAGGTGGCATTTATTACACAATTAAGTGCATTAGAATAAATATGTAAAATTATTTTTTTGATCTAGATAGCTTGTCAGATTAGGTTTTTATTGGTTAAGTTTAATCTTTTGTTACTTAAGCTATGTTGAAAATCGCAAACACCCTATTTACATAATAGTTGTATGGTTTTTTCTTGTGGGATTTTACATACATAAATGATAATACTAGATTTTGGGGGGATGCTTATTGTGGAATTAGTAATCTCTATAAATAATGAAGTCCGGTACAGGAATATAAAATTATAATTATATGTTCATCGAGCGTTAATTCTGTTAGTCGAGTAATTGTGGATCAAGATCAATATTGGTAGACTTTGTTGCGTAATTCAATGGAACTAAATCTATAGCCTACGACCTGATCAGCTACATTCATGATCCCTTGTAGTCTCATGCTTAAGTCTCGTACCAAAACAACCAACTGGAAGAAATACAACCTATCACTTATTAACCGTGGTTCTTTTACCTTTTGTTTTGGATTGATGAAGAGGCGATAAGTGACTGGGCGCAAGGTCACGTCGATTTATCGACTCGATATTAACGTGGCAACTTTGTCTCTAAACTGAATTGTGCAACAAAGCCATCGTGATAACCAGATTAGGCTTTCCACTCCGTAATTGTCCCATTTTTCAGAGCTATTACTGCTCCGTTTCTGGGGTGGCCATCTTCCCAAAGTGCTGCATTCTTTCGTAGCGCTATCAACGGGATACAACCTTTCTTTTCCAAAGTCTCGTGGCAATTTTTGGTGTCATATGCTCCATCGGCAGAGACGGTGGTAACCTTTCTGCATAGTGGGTTGAGCAACGTAGATAGAACTTCACTATCGCCAACATTAACAAGGCTGACTTCCGCACTAATGGCTTCATGAGTATCAACAGCTAAGTGTATTTTGCGCCATGTTCTGCGTTTTCTGCACCATGCTTTTTCACTTTCCATTCACCCTCACCAAAGACTTTTAGGCCAGTCGAGTCAATGGCGATATGACGTATCGCCCCCTCTAGATTTATTACGATATTTAACCTGAATCGTCTTCGAGCGTTTACTAATGTAGGTAATGTCAGCAGAACATCAAATAGATCGAAGATCCAGTCGATAAATCCTTGAAGTGCACGTAATGGCAAAGAAAAACTGCCCTTAATCATCAAGGCAGTTTCAAACGCGGTATCTGAGTACTGGAAGTCTCTGCCACGCTTACCATGATGGGTTTTGCATTCCCATGCATCTATGGCTGAGTCATCTCTCCAGAACGAAACCGAACAACGTTTGCACAGAGCCTTGTTGTACTCCGTCCAGTTAGTTATCTTCTTGTTCGCTTTACCCATGTCACCACCATTTCTAACCATCATAGAAGATCAGATCGCAAGACTTGGAAAAGGTTCAATTGATTTAGGCAGCAAGGCCTCCTGCCATTAGAACTAACTCTATTAGGAATTAATCACGAGGTGCATTCAACGATTTCATTTAAACCTATGACGCTTTTTCTAGTCACATTTCAACCAGAATGTTAGTGAGAGTCACTCGCTTTAGAAGATCTCCTTTTTCAAGGAGATGACGGTAGTTTTGAGGTGTGGTGTGGGTGTCGATGGAAGCTAAAAACGAAGTCTTTTCGAAGTGGGCTTCTGTAGAGTATTGATGAGAGTGACGCGCTTTGGAAGATCGTCTTTTTCAAGGAGACGACGGTTTGTTTTGAGGTGTGGTGTGGGTGTCGATGGAAACTAAGAATAGCGACTTTTCGAAACAGATTTCTGTCGAATATTAATAAGAGTCACACGCTTTAGTAGGCCTCCTTTTTCAAGGCGATGACGATTGCTTGGCTAGCTCCTGTGCAGTGAATGCCTTGAAACTATTGATTCCTAAGCATTCACTGTGAAAAAGTTGGGTTATTGCGCTTTGATTGCGGCAATAATCGGGTCGTTAGAAGATTCCATGACTCTTGGGTTCACGCCATAGTGGCGAGTGGTGAAGGTAAAGTCATGACCTTGTGTATCAATATTATTTTGGGCATTGCCGCCACAGTTAAACGATACGGTGATCGTGCCATCACTGTTCTTATCCCATGAATTAGAATTGACGTTCTTTGCGCCTTCTATCAAATATTTGTCGCTGTCATAGGCGGTGATTGAGGTGAAGAACTTATTTTCAGGGTCGTTAAACGTTGCTGTGTAACAAACCGTGGCTTTCATTTTTGGGCTATTGGCGTATTGATTACCGACGAAAGCTTCTGGGCTAGCGCCACCCCACCCTGCTGCGTTTTCCAAGTTCCACTGATGTAGGTCCGTCACTTTGTCTGATGTACGTGGGAAGGTATAAGTAAACCTTTCCATGCTGTTCACTTCTGCCGTGTATTTTTTTACCCATGCTTCAACGTCATCATAGTTATAAGGTTGAGTCTGGTAATCTGTCGCGAAGTTGAATTCATCGACGTTAACTTTATCTAACTGTTTAACCGCATTATCAATGCCGTTTTCTGTGCCTGAACGATAAATCACGAATGCGTAATCAGATTCGACAGGCAAGCTATATTGACCATCTTCCACGACATAATGCTGGCCATGACCGCGTTCTGTGACCACTTGCACGGCCATATAATTGTTGGTCTTTGGAATATCAAACGTCACGTTGCCGTTGGTCGCTTTGACAATGGCAACGCCGTACAAGGTGTCGTCATTCATTTGAACGGTTGGGGCCGCTTTGCCGCGCGGAGGTAGCCCTTGCATGATGACAAACTGTTCGGTTGCACCCTGACTCGCCCAATTGCGATAATTCCGAGCCGTTTCAGCATGTGTAAAATTGTCTTGAGTGACCTCAAGGGTTGTCATTGTTTCATTGGCGAAAGTGGAGCCAACGAATAGCGTGCTTACCATCAGGGATAATGTTGTCAGTTTTATAGTCGTCATAGTCTCTCACCGTGCTTATTTAGGGTTTCAACAGCTAGCCAATGAGACGAGTCCTTCAGATACCTGGCGTATGTTGATTCTGTCTTGCCGCATCAACGATAATTAGCAGTCTAACTCGCCGCGACATGTCCAAATTTAGTGCGCTAGTGATATGTTTTCAAATGACTCTTAGTTATTCATGATATGCGCGTAACACATATCGTGAATTAACTATACGACGAGAAGCATCCACATTCACTACTTACATCAACTTATTGGTCATCGCTTTAACAAGCAGCATTACAGGTTCGGTATCATGAACCCTTAGTTGGCAATCGTAGCCTTAGATAGGTTGCTCAACACCCCTGATATTTTGTTAATAACCTCATCACAACCCGTAATGTTATGGCGTTTTTTCAGGTAGTTAGGATCGTTGTAAGACAGCCACACTTTGTTGTCGGCATCTTCACTGACCATAATTTTTTGAGGTAGATCGATGGCAACAGTCTGCGCACATTGCATCAAAGGTGTGCCCACTTTGGGGTTGCCAAAAATAATGACTTCCGTTGGTCTTAGCTCTAGGTCGACCTTGCTGGCATTTTTTTGATGATCGATCCGGGCAAATAATGTCAGTCCTTTACTTGCCGCAATATTCTCAAAACGGTCCGCGGTTTCCTTAACTGAATAAGGGCTTTCATATGTCATCAACCCCTCTACCGCAGCCGCCGAGAATGACGCGGCCAGTAAAGCGATACCCAGTGTGATTTGTTTTTTCATTGTCGTCCCTCTCTGGTTAAGTTCGTTTCGTGTCCATCGTAAAGCGTACTTGATGCACTGATTACTGCCCAAACTTTAGCCGTATTTTGTCGAATAAAACGAGAAATATGCCACAAACTGGCACGTCTTTTACCCGTCAAGATCACCATTGCGGTCACGCCGCACTGAGTGAGTTAATTATTTAGGTTTAGTTCTTGCCCCTAGTTCATGCTGACTATTAATTGATAGGTCACCATCACGAAGAACATTACCGCCGTTGAATAAAACGTGAGTGCAAAACCAAACGACCTTGCAGGCGCGCCGTGACGATAACCGAGGAAAAAGAACACACGCCCGATGGCAAATAGTATTGAACATAGCGGTACAACAGATAACCACGACGCAGGCATTAACAAACACCACACTGTATAGACCCCGCCCGCAATAACGAGTTGTTCTAATGTATTTTGAAGCAGGCTTTGCAGTACCTTGGCTTCTTCAGAGCCGGAAGTCAGCCCACTCCCATCGATGTCTTCTGGGCTAAGAAAACGAAATTTTGCCAGGCGGCCAATGGAAACAATAAGAAGTAAGATCGGCAATATCAACGCGCCCGCTAAAATCGACAATCTTTCTTGTGGTTGATTTACCTGAGAGTAGTTAAGTGGATCATCTATCATCGCCATAAAAATCACAATGACCGACACCAACATTGCTGCTGCCATGCCCTTAAAAACGCCTTTTTGCTTAGTTGATAACGCCATCATGTCCTCAATATAGAGCGGCTTTCATTAAGGCCTAATCATAATTAAAGCCGTACAAGCTAAGTCTCTCAACACGAATGAGCATGCATGTGAGGTGTGTCTACAGTTTCTGCGCAAGGATCAAAAAAGAGTCAACGATTTCACGTTAACTCTTCGAAGGGATGGAGCATAAAAACAAATGACGTTTAAATAATGATAATAAATACAATAAAATACGGCAGTACTCACTAATAGGAAGCAAACGCTCAACCAAGACACGATTGTCAAAAAAGGTGTCCATACCTCTTAACCAAACAATAGATTTAAAGTGTGGCGCTGAACTGTTGCAATAAATCTCGCTGCTGCTCAGTTAAGTCAGTGGGCGTATCCACTTGGATAGTCACGAGTAGATCCCCGGTAACCCCTTTGCGATTCGTCACACCTTTGCCTGTCATTTTAAACTTGCGGCCAGTCTGAGTCCCAGCTGGAATCTTAAGTTTAAAGCGGCTGTCTAATACTTGTACTTCTGCGTCCCCACCCAATGCCGCCGTTACCATGTCGATATTCGTGGTGCGACTGAGGTTATCGCCATCACGTTGCAGATAAGCGTGAGGACGGGTGTTAATCGCAATAAAGAGATCGCCGGCGGGTCCGCCATTGATGCCAATACCGCCTTTACCTGAAAACCTTAGTTTCTCTCCATCCTTGATGCCCGCGGGGATCTTCACGTTGATTTTTTTCTGCTCGCCTTGGATAGGAATCTCAACCACTTTTTCCGCACCTTGCACGGCATCCACAAAGTCTACGGTCAGTGTAAACTCACTGTCTTGCCCTTTGCGTGGGCGAGCCGGACCACCGCGGCCTTGTGAGAATATATCCTCAAAACCACCGAATCCTTGGGACGAATGGAACGATTGCCCTTGTTGCCTAAAAGCGCCGCTGAAAATATCGTCAAAGCCCCCGCCGCCACCAAAACCGCCGCCATTGAAACCAGCGTGGTGTGAGTGAGACTCTTGTTGACGGTGTCCTCCTTGTTCAAAGGCAGCATGACCAAATTGATCATATTCTTGGCGCTTTTCTTTGTCCGTTAGAATTTCGTACGCTTCTTTAACTTCTTTGAATTTTTCTTCTGCTGTTGCATCGTCCGGGTTTTTATCCGGATGGTATTTCATCGCCAGCTTTTTATAAGCCTTTTTGATTGCTTTTTCTGAGGACGTCTTTGAGACACCTAATACGGTGTAATAATCTCGTTTGGACATGTCAGCTCCTCACTTAATTTTGTTCAAGATAAAAAAAGAGCGTATGAGTAACCCATACGCCCTAATGACTAATAAGTGGTGTACTTATGAAACATGCCCAACAGTAAACCCGTGAGTTTATTGCTGGGCTTGGGCGTTATTTCACTTCTTCGAAATCTGCTTCAACAACGTCTTCGTCGGCATTCGACTTAGCGTCTGCTTTCGCATCATTCGGTTCAGCTTGCGCCTGTTCCGTCAGTTTTTGAGCCGCCGCCATTAGCGCCTGAGCTTTCGTATCGATGGCTTCTTTGTCATCACCTTTGCTTGCTTCTTCAACCTCAGTGATTGCCGCTTCAATCATCGTTTTATCTTCTGCAGCCAAAGCTTCACCCGCATCTTGCAATTGTTTACGTGTACCGTGAATCAATTGATCTGCTTGGTTACGTGCCGTTGCTAACTCTTCGAACTTTTTGTCCGCTTCTTTGTTCGCTTCCGCTTCTTGAACCATTTTCTCGATATCTGCATCGCTCAGGCCACCAGACGCTTGAATGGTGATTTTCTGCTCTTTACCTGTCGACTTGTCTTTTGCCGACACGTTCAAGATACCATTCGCA
The DNA here is from genome assembly GCF_041471725.1 of Vibrio sp. 10N.261.51.F12. Classification (NCBI taxonomy): domain Bacteria; kingdom Pseudomonadati; phylum Pseudomonadota; class Gammaproteobacteria; order Vibrionales; family Vibrionaceae; genus Vibrio; species Vibrio sp. 10N.261.51.F12. The sequence continues at coordinate 21,205 of NZ_JBFROV010000036.1, forward strand.
TCGATATCGAAAGTCACTTCAATTTGTGGAATACCACGCGCCGCTGCTTGAATGCCTTCTAGGTTAAACTGACCCAGTGACTTGTTGTGCATCGCTTGCTTACGCTCACCTTGCACGACATGAATCGTCACAGCATTTTGGTTGTCTTCAGCCGTAGAGAAAACCTGATTCGCTTTTGTTGGAATCGTTGTGTTCTTCTCAACCAGCTTCGTCATTACGCCGCCCATGGTTTCGATACCAAGAGACAGTGGCGTCACATCAAGAAGCAATACGTCTTTCACATCACCTGCAAGTACGCCACCTTGAACCGCCGCCCCCATCGCAACTGCTTCATCTGGGTTCACGTCTTTACGTGGTTGTTTGCCGAAGAACTCAGTGACCTTAGCTTGAACCATCGGCATACGCGTTTGGCCACCCACTAGAATAACGTCGTTGATGTCGCTGACTGATAGATCCGCATCAGCGAGTGCCACTTTAAGTGGTTCAATCGAGCGTTGTACTAGATCTTCCACTAGAGATTCTAGTTTTGCACGCGTCACTTTCACGTTCATGTGCTTAGGACCGGTTGCATCTGCCGTTACATACGGTAGGTTCACATCCGTTTGAGAAGTAGACGAAAGCTCAATTTTTGCTTTCTCAGCCGCTTCTTTCACACGTTGCATCGCAAGCGGATCGTTCTTAAGATCGATACCTTGTTCTTTCTTGAACTCATCAACCAAATAGTTGATCAAACGGTTATCAAAGTCTTCACCACCTAGGTGTGTGTCACCGTTCGTTGCCAATACTTCAAAGGTTTGTTCACCTTCTACTTCATCGATTTCGATGATTGAGATATCGAATGTACCACCACCAAGGTCATACACCGCGACAGTGCGATCGCCGCCTTTTTTATCCAAACCGTATGCCAAAGCCGCGGCGGTAGGTTCATTGATGATACGTTTAACTTCTAGACCAGCAATACGACCAGCATCTTTGGTTGCTTGACGCTGTGCATCGTTAAAGTAAGCCGGAACCGTAATGACGGCGCCTGTCACTTCTTCACCAAGGAAGTCTTCTGCGGTTTTCTTCATTTTTTTCAAGATTTCAGCCGAGACTTGAGGCGCGGCCATTTTTTGGCCTTTCGCTTCTACCCATGCATCACCGTTATCTGCCTCAATAATTTTATAAGGCATGATTTCGATATCACGCTGAACTTCTTTGTCTTCAAAACGACGACCGATAAGACGCTTGATGGCAAATAGCGTATTTTCTGGGTTTGTGACCGCTTGACGTTTTGCTGGCTGGCCAACTAATGTTTCGCCGTCGGTATAGGCAACAACCGATGCGGTTGTACGCTCGCCTTCCGCGTTTTCGATGATACGTGGTTTGTCGCCGTCTAAAACCGCAACACAAGAGTTTGTTGTACCTAAGTCAATACCAATAATTCTACTCATAATAATACCCTTTTCGATTTCGCATTAATTTTTATAATGCAAAACCTGTTAAATTTGATGAAAATTTCCCTAGATGCAGCGTGAAGTATTTCAATCGCTGCATCATTACTCAGAAAAGTTAATAAAAATCTGATGACTGCGTTTCCGTTACTTAATAGGTAAGGATTGCACTTGATGAATTCAAATGTAATTGTGAAATAATTCCTATTTATAACAAAAAACGCGTTGTACCTTGCTTGTCCAGGGTGACTTATTGCGCGCCGGACTGGCTAATCGCAATACTTCTAGGCTGCATGGCTTCCGGTACTTCACGGACTAAATCAACATGAAGTAAGCCGTTTTCCATACTGGCCGCTGATACTTTCATATAGTCAGCAAGCTGAAACTTGCGCTCGAAGTTACGCTCAGCGATGCCTTGATAGACATAGTTCGGTTTAGTGTCGGCTGGTTTTATTTCACCAGACACAATCAACATATTTTCGTTTTGAGTAAGGCTCAGCTTATCTTCTGAAAATCCGGCCACAGCCATCGTGATTCGATAGTTGTGTTCGTCTTTCTGCTCGATGTTATAGGGTGGGTATCCATTCGAGGTGTTTTTGTTTGTATTGCTCTCAGCGAGATTAAACAAACGATCAAAACCAATGGCATGACGGTATAGGGGAGATAAATCTACATTACGCATAATACTATCCTTTAAGTTAAGCAATAGTTCTCAATGCTTTTAAAGCAAAGAGAGCAAACACATACTCCTAGCCGAATAGGCATCGTTGGACATACGGTTTACCAGTTAAAAAACGAAAGTCACATTTCTGGTTCTTCAGAATGGTCATTTCGCACCACGACTATTTGTTCCCTACAAGAGGCGAACATTGTCGTAAATGAACTCCGTTTGGCAGTTCGTGTAATCAATATATGCTTCCGGCGTAGCATTGTCAACAGCATTAGTAATAATAATTAAAATAAAACCATCAAAAGGCACAAATCAATAGCTACAACCAATCAAACATACAATAAAAGAGTCTCAATGTTAACGATTGAATGCTAGCAATACGCATAGTTCGCGTCCTCACGCTGTCTCAGTAGGTACATATCACCGCCTTTGACAGCAGTAACCCACTGTTGAACAACGTTAATAAGGGATTTAGCCGATTTCGCTAACTTCATTCGAGTAAATAGATTAAAATAGCCGGCTATTTTCTTTGCTTGAGTCTTTTATATTCATGACCGCTATCACTATGCCTGCCAACTTTACAGAACTTGGCCTCATTCCACCGTTAGTCGCGCGACTAACAGAACTGGAATACCAACAGCCAACGCCTATTCAAGCACAAGCAATTCCGAGTGTATTAGCTGGACGTGATCTCATTGCAGGGGCAAATACGGGCTCAGGCAAAACCGCCACTTTCGCATTGCCTATGTTGCAGCAGCTTTTTGAACAAACCGAAAACAGCAGTAAACAAGGCAAGGGAAACTACGTGTCTGGACTTGTTTTAGTCCCAACCCGTGAACTTGCAAAGCAGGTTGCTGATAACATTAAATCTTACGCCGTGCATTTTAACGGTGCGCTTAAAACCGTTGCGGTTTTTGGTGGCGTTTCCGCTAACACACAAATGCTGGCGCTGCGCGGTGGCACTGATATTTTGGTCGCGACCCCTGGTCGTCTGCTCGACTTGATTTCAAGTAATGCGATTAAGCTTGATCGCGTTAAAACCTTGGTACTTGATGAAGCTGACCGAATGCTAAGCCTTGGCTTTACCGAAGAGCTGGCTCAATTGTTGGCGTTAGTACCGCAGAAAAAGCAGACCTTGTTATTTTCAGCCACTTTCCCTGAGCAAGTACAAGAACTGACTCAAGCACTATTGAACGACCCTGTTGAAATACAGCTGCAAAGCGCAGATTCAAGCACCCTAGTTCAGCGTGTTTTCACGGTAAACAAAGGCGAAAAAACGGCATTGCTAGCGCATTTGATTGAACAGCACCAATGGCGACAAGCGCTTATTTTTGTTAACGCCAAAAACAGCTGCAATCACTTGGCAGAAAAGCTATCAAAACGCGGCATTACTGCCGAGGTGTTCCACGGTGATAAAGGCCAAGGCGCTCGTAGTCGTGTGCTTGAAGCGTTCAAGGCGGGCGAGATTGATGTATTAATTGCCACTGATATTGCCGCTCGCGGTCTCGATATTGAAAAACTGCCAGTTGTGATTAACTTTGATATGCCAAGAAGCCCATCTGACTATATGCACCGTATTGGCCGAAGTGGTCGTGCTGGGGAAGTTGGTTTAGCATTATCGCTGATCGATTACGAAGATTATCACCACTTCAAAGTCATCGAAAAGAAAAACAAGATCCGATTAGAGCGTGAGCAAGTTGAAGGGTTTGAGGTTGATGAAGAGGCGGTTGAAGCCTTATTGGCCGCGACCAAGCCTGTCGCCAAACCAGCAGGTACTGGTAAGAAGCATAAGAAAAATAATTACTTATATAATCTTTAATAGGTAAGTCATTGTTGGGTCGGTTAGTACGGTTACCGCGTACTGAGTAAGACCATCGCCTGAATAGCACGCTCGGTGTTATTTAGGCGATTCAGCAGTAACTTTGGTCACAGAGCCGAAAGCCTTGATCTGTCTCTATCTCTAAAACCGTATGACATTCCAGCGTGTGATATTCAAGCATATAGCGCGTATTTTTTCGCCTCTCCACTAAATCCCGTCGCAATACTCTGCTCTAATCTCACATTATCGTTAAAGTTAATGCGAAAACTGGCCCCAGCGAGTAAACTTGACCCTTAGATTAAAGACCCGCTAGAGAAGGAGAATCAGTAATGACTCATGAAACCAAAACAATGGAAGTGCCTGTTGCAATCGCAGATAGAGTGCAGGCTTTGATTGATGCCTTTGAAGCTAAAGAGAAGTTTAATTCTGAGCGAACAGTTGTCGTTAACAATTTCCTTGCCATGGATAAACTCAGCTGTGAGATGGCGGTTTATAGCCTATCTCAAGACGAATTATTAGATACACTGCGCTTCGTGTATGAATTATCTGGTACCAATAGCCGATTCGTAAAGAATATCCTAACTCAATCCAGAGAAAACCCTACGAAAGTCCTGTCTGACGCTCAGCGTTCTTCTGCAAAGAGTCTATTATTTAACCTGATAAATGACCCTTCTGTTGTTTCTGCAATGAAAGAGCTTTAGTCATAATACGGTATTCAAGCCTATTAATGCGTTACGGTTAATGCTGTGAATCTGCGGTTAAACGTGATCATTAAAAACAAAGGCGAACCTTACGGTTCGCCTTTGTTTTTTTAACACTCAAGATGTCATCTCATCACAGTAAAAAGTGACCTTGTTAGCGATAACCCAGATTAAAACCCTGCCAAGTTCAGCGTTACCGAGTCACCTAACCAATACGCATACTCGGTATGATCAAGCAAATCGTCACCCGTCACAGGGTGAACCAAGACACTCAGCCCTTCTCTATGGTGTTCTAACCAAGCCACTAACGCTTCAAAGTCAGCACTTGTGAACAAAATCTGACAACTCCACACTGGATGCGGGCCCACTGGTTTTTGATTGACTCTACCAATGTCTAAACCAAATGTAGCCCCTGCTTGCTGGCATAAGTCAGAAGCAAACTCTAACGTCTCGTGAGTGAAATAAACATGCGCATGGTAATTGTCATGGCTATTAATTGGTCGTTTAGGGGTCGTCATGTTTAGTACCTGTTTTCTTATATTTACGTAGTGCGGGAGCTTAACGTTAAGTGCCGAGTCAAACAACATTTTCTCTTCCTATGACCCGTTTAACCAACTGAAATATAGCGGATTAAAGCAGCAGCTATGTGAATGATTTTTCTCTCCGACTCAGACTGAAGGCAAGTCATAGAAGGCTCAAAGTGCAAATCGTAAACCCACTAAAAACGTATTCTCTGGTAAATATCGAGCATCGGAATGAGAGGTCTGCAAGTCCGTTTTAAACTCAGTGTATACTGGGACTTCATCATGTTGAAGACGCAAACCGACGTTTGAGCTGAATCCTAAATGCGCATCTTTGTTGTTATTAGGAATGATGGTATTTGGATTCTCCATCACGCCTGCCGTCATCCCCGCCTCAACAAACGGACGGAGCTCAAAGCCTTGTGATAAAGCAAAGTTATAACCCAACTCCAGAGCAAAGCCACCGCCCGTGTAATCAAGATCGTTGTCTGCCCCTTTGTACATATCAAAATTTAGCCCTATGTATTGGTTTAGCTCTAAGCCCACGGTGACATTCGCCGCGGATTCATCCCCTCCTAATGAGGTATAACCAATACCCCCACGAAATTTCAGGTCAGCGTTTTCTTCATGTGCATGAGTGATACCCGAAAAAAGTAGGGCGAACATTGCCAAGATAGAAATGAAACGAATATTTTTCATGTGCGAATTCCTCTAGATTAAAAGAACTCACGTCCTTGTGCGGTATTTAACAAGGATATTGGTTAGCCCCTTGGCGATAAATAAACCAAACTAATGTTCACATATAAATGAGATGGAGGGATGACCGACAACGGTCGATTCGCGTTTTCAGCCGTTCTCTATTTAAAGCGATATATATTTCAACCTAGAGCGATTTCCACCTATCTCCGTTTTAATCTATCGCTATCTCAGCCAACAAAAAAGCGAGCCCGTAGGCTCGCTTTTGGTGTCTCATCGATGTCTCAACAATTACTTGTGAGAAACCTCAAGATTGTAGAATGTTGCTTGAACGTAGTCGTCCGCATCACCCGAACGGTTTTGGTTATAAACACCTGCTTTAAAGTACATCCATTGGTCAGCTAACTCGTAACCTGAGTTCTGCATATCAACCTTCTGAACGACATCAGGCTTGCCTTCACGGCTAACCGTTACTGTCATGTCCGAACCCACAACATCAATCTCGTAAGAGAATTTTTCGCCCAAAGCAATACCGTCATCGTAAGAAGGTTGGATATCTTTTCCGCTCTGTTTCCAATAATTCGGTGTCGTAGGGCCTATCATTGGGAAGGTAATGTCATCGCCACCATTTGGCTCATGACTGATCCAAAGCGAACCTGTTTCATGGTTTGGTAGTTTTCTGTAGTAGATTTTAACCGGCTCGTCATCTGGCGCGTGAATCTGACCAATAATGACTCGGCCTTGCTGCCAGATCTCACCTGTGCTTGTCACGTGATCAACAGAAAGCGTTGCTTTCAAGTTACCATCAACACCACCAGCATTTTTAAGCGAGTCTTCAGATACATTGCTACTGAATACCCAGTTGTTTGGCGCAACACCTTTTGTTTTATGGCTTGTATCGCCACAACGCATCATTTCACGAAGTTCTGAACGAACATACTTTGTGTTTTCTGATGTCTTGATGCCTTGAATCGGAGAGCGGAAAACCACACCGTCTTTCGCTTCATTGACATAGAAGTAATCGTCATTCATTACCCCTTTGGCGATGTCTTGCTCGCTAAATTCTGTTGGGCGTGAGCCATTGTCCAACGACACTGGCAATGTCACTTTCCAGCACGAAAGATCCAGAACCTCGGCAGGTGTTGTCTTATCAGCGTATGCACTTGACGTGGCTAATGCACCGACCATAACCAAAGCTAATGGGGTAATTTTCATTCTATTTCCTTGTTACTCAAGTTTGAATAATGATTTGTATTACAATATTACTCATACTACTTAATCCGATAAAAAGGGGTCAATGAAATAGAGGGCTAAATGTGACATGACCCAGCACTATTCACCTTAAAATCGTCATACATCATCATAAAATAGCGACAAAAGATGTCCTGGTGTTACTAAACATTTCCAATAGAGATAGTATGGTTTCTTATTATCGCCACATATTCTGTCTGTATACCGCCAATAATTGTCGATAATTTTTGATTTTCTCTGTGGAATGATACTTTTTTTGATTTTTAAATCCGTTTCGAGTCCATCGCGCTGACCAATACCGCGATTAGATCCCATCAGCTAGCCATCTTTTCAATACTATTTAAGCCCGCGCTAAACAAAACGATATAACCCACTCATTGAGATCACATTCAACGAAAAAGTAACCATACTCGGATGGGTACCCCCAACGCTCAAAGAAAGGGACGATGACCTATAAATAAGAAAGAGCGACGAATTATGGGTCAATCGGGAGGGAGTACGGTTGACTTCTCTGCGCAAAATGAGCAGAGAAGTCATTCAATGTTCGAGCAAGTGACGTGAATGAGGCCAATTGCTCAGCCCCATTGTTCGATGATATGCGGTTTCTTTCTACTCGTGATTTTTTAGATGCTTTACTCGCCAGCGATAAAGTTGAGTAATGCTTGATTAGTAGGAAGTGCCGTCATGGCGCCTTTTTGCGTCGTCGCCAATGCGCCACAGGCATTCGCCCATTTGACCGCTTCAACGATGGTCTCAATACGATTCCAATCGTCCGCTTGTGCCAATCGACAAATTAACCCGCCAACAAACGCATCGCCTGCTCCTGTGGTATCGGTTGGTTGCATTTTCTTACCGGCAATCAACTGTTGTTTACCATTATGAATAACGAGTGCGCCTTTTGCACCTTGCGTCACCAGTACCAAAGGGATATTCAATAGCGATATTTCGTCCACTCCTTGCTGCAGGGTGTCGGTCTCAGTAAGAAACATCAGTTCATCGTCAGAGAACTTTACGACATCAGCCAGCTGCACTGCTGACATAACAACGGAACGAATCTCAGAGGGATCGCTCCACACCTCATCGCGAAGGTTCGGATCAAAGCTCACGAACCCGCCCGCTGCTTTTATCTGTCTCATCGCATGCAAGCTGCTGCTACGACTTGGCCCACCCGCTAAAGCAATGGAACACAAATGAAGCCATTGATATGGACTAAATTCAGGCACATCGTCTTGAGATAAGAACTGATCAGCACTTGGCTTTACCATAAATGTAAAACTGCGCTCGCCATTTTCATCAAGATCAACGATGACCGTCGATGTGCGTTGCTTGTCATCGAGGATTAAAGTTTCAGCGCTGACACCCTCGTCAGACAATACTTGCTTCATAAATCGACCAAGCGGATCGTTACCAACTCGGCCGAAAAAGGCACTATCCCCACCTAACCGTGACACCGCGACAGCCACATTAGCAGGCGCGCCACCAGGACATTTGAGGTAGCTCAATTCCCCATCGGGGATGAGGTCAACAACCGCGTCGCCAGACAACCATACTCTATTCACTATTAGTACCACCTTGATTCATTATTAATGACTACTTTATTGAGAGTGCATTGCTGACAATGCCCAAACTTCCAGTGTGGCCTGCCCTGTGACAGAGACACGAGTCGCCGCTTTGGGGGTAAACACTCGGCTCGTCATAACAAACTCACCGTGATTGATAAATATTTCTACCGACGAAGCATCCGCTAGAATGTGCAGTGCCACCTTGTCAGCCATATCCACCCCTGCTAAGTGCAGGCTGTGCTCAGGAATCACCAACTCACGCACCGTGTCACCTTCTCTAAGCAAAGTACGGCTTCTATCCAGTCGTAGGATACGAGTCGCCCTATCTAATGTAATCAACAGTTCATTATTGTCATCTTTGAACAGAGCAAGCTCACTGTCCCATTCCAAGTCTACTTTTAACTCAAATGACTTGGTGTGCAGATCAACGGACGAGTCTGATAGCGTCATCTCTTGTCGAGCTTGCCGCTGTTTTTGTTGCTCGCGAATTGGCTGTTGAATGAGTTGACCTCCCTGATAGGTTAACTCACGTAATCCAGTAAGTTGATGGACCCATCCGTTTTCAACGCTAGGCTGGTTTACTTCATCAGGCAGCCCCATCCACCCAACCAGAACGCGTCGCCCATCGGGGGTTTCTAGCGTCTGTGGCGCATAAAAATCAAAGCCATAATCAAGCGCACTAAACTCAGACAGCGTGATGTCACCCGCTGCAGATAGTTGCGCGTGAAAAATCCCATTGTGATGCGGAACCGTGTGGTGAGGGTTTGAAGATTGAATCCCTTGCGGGCCTATCACCGCGAGCCATTGCCCATTGAGTGTAAATAAGTCAGGGCACTCCCACATGTAACCGAACTCCCCCATTTCGTCACCGCATAAATCGTGAAAAGACCAATCATGCAAATTGCTCGATTTGTACACGGCCAAACGACCGATTAAATCTTCTCGTTGAGCACCAAGTAACATTAACCATTCGTTGTTATGATAAATGACCTTGGGGTCTCGGCAGTGCGGCGTGACCTCAGGAGGAAGCGTGGCAATCACTGGGCCTTTTTTATCAAAGTGCACGCCATCTTTAGAAACGGCTAGGCATTGTGTGGTGTGGCGGTCTCGTTGTTCACCAATACGAGTATTGCCTGTGTAGAACAACATCAACTCATCACCATGGCTCACGGCATGGCCTGAGAATACGCCGTGTGAATCAAACCAATCTGACGGAGTTAACGCCAATGGTTGAGTATGCCAGTTCACCATGTCAGTGCTGGTTAAATGCGCCCAATACTTATCTTTGTGCAGACACGAATACGGCGACCATTGATAAAACAGGTGGTATTGACCTTGATGAAAGACAAATCCATTGGGATCATTGAGTAGTCCTTGCGGCGGCGCAATATGCCATTGAGGTCGATATTCACACGCTGTTGGCAGGGCACAATGACTCGCCATTTCTGTTTGACGCAACGCAATGCGTTTACCTACGTCGAGAAGATCAGCGTCACTTAACGAGGTTGGTTTATTAAAAGCGAGCTGTGATAGCGCCGTATCAATGCCAATACATTCGCGGATAGATGAAGAGAGTTCATCATCCTGCATCGTAATTAAGGCCAGTTCGCGTACCTCAAACAGCAGGCGATCATCAGGAACAAGAATGCGCGTTACATTCTCTATTCCACCACACACTTCTATAAAACCAGTTAACGACATAGTTACACTCACAAAGACATTAATTTTTTGGGAACGATTGCAACATTAATTGCAACGAACAAAAATTACAAGTTCATTTAGAATAACCCCATTAAATCTGTGACCACACAAGTAAAAACACAAGGATTCGCGATCAAACAAGGCGGCACGAATACACAAATGCGTTCATGTATTCGTGTTAGCGGCTCATTCGGTTCGCTCGCTTCTTATCCATGTCATTTGTCACATGAACACTAGCATGTTTCTCGGTCAACACTCTTAAATCCCAGCACCATTTTACTCATATGCTGTTGTTTACCATCGATTAAATCCAAAAGTACCTGCGCAGAAGATTCTCCAGCAGAATCAAAAGAATAATGGAAGGTCGACAAAGATGGGGTACAAATACTACTGAGTTCGTCATCCCCAACACCAAGCACTTTCACATCTTTGCCGGGAACTTTACCTGCTTGTTTTAGCGCGTTCATGGCACCCAAAGCAATTCTATCTGTGGCACAAAATATCCCATCAACCGTTGGATGCGTGTTGAGTATCGATAGCATCTGCTCATAACCTGAATCGATCGAAAACTCTCCTCGGCTATGAAACAAAGGTTCACCTAGCCCAGCAAACTGTGTCGCTTGCAATAATCCTTGGTAACGCATTGAATCTACAGCAATATCTTGACTCGCCACACCGATAAATCCAATCTTCTTCGCTCCAGAATCAACTAAGCGTTGTCCTGCAACAAACCCCACGCGGCTGTCGTCATGGATCACGCTGGGAATATCGAACAGCGATCCGTCTTGACCCACCAATACGACGGGCACGTCGGACTGAGTGATGACCTTGACGAGTTCTTTATCAAGGTGTGTCGCGTAGAGAATAATGCCTTCGACTCGCTTCTGATTAAACAGGCGAATAAACTCCACTTCTTTGTCGTTATTGTGCTGGCTGTTTGCCAACAACACGTACTTCCCGGCTTGCTCAAACACCTGACTCAAGCCATCAACGCCTTGTGACACCGCGCCTGAAGAGACCGTAGGCACGATGACGCCAATGAGATTTGTTCGTTGTAATTTCAGATCTTTAGCAACCTGGTTAACAAAATAACCGCACTCTTCAATGGCTTTCTTTACCTTTATTTTAGTGCTCTCTTTTACGCCGTACTCATCATTGACAACGCGGGACACCGTGGACTTCGATACGCCTGCCAATTTTGCCACATCGTGTAGACTTGCCATGAATTCATCAGCCTTTCTGTCTTTCCTGCAATTGATTGCAAGTTTGACAACTAATAACCCTGAAAGATAGGGGTTTGTGATCACATTCAATCTCGTTAGACGCCAAATAAGTCGATCTTTGTCATGTTTTTAACCATTAAATTTTGACTAACGATCGATTTTGCCGAAAAATCCATCTTGCAAACGTTCCCAAAAAAAGAAGCGGCTATCTATTCCAAAAAGAATAATCAATACGATAACCACATCCAGTACCAATGAAATACATACCAGATATTCGGAGTGAATGATGAATTACCCTGCTGTAGCAAAAGAACTGTTAGCGTTAATTGGAGGGAAAGATAACCTCGCCGCCCTCGCCCACTGCGCCACGCGTCTTCGTCTGGCAATAAAAGATGAGTCTTTGATTCAAGAAGACGCCATCGACAACTTGGATGGTGTAAAGGGCCAGTTTAAGGTCGCAGGTCAATATCAGGTCATCTTCGGCTCTGGCATTGTCAATCAGGTACACGCTGAGATGGCTAAACTCACTGGCATGAGTGATATGTCGACCAGTGAAGTTGCCTCCGCTGGCGCGCAAAAACAAAATATTGTTCAGAAGGCCGTCAAAGGATTATCCGATATTTTTGTTCCAATCATTCCGGCGATTGTTGCCGGTGGCCTGTTGATGGGTGTGTTCAATCTGCTCACCGCTAAGGGACTCTTCATTGACGGGCAATCGTTGATTGATGCTTACCCTGGTATGGCTGATTTAGCCAGCATGATTAACACGTTTGCGAATGCCCCTTTTGTTTACCTACCTGTTTTGCTTGCATTTTCTGCCTCTAAAAAGTTTGGTGGCAACCCATTCCTTGGCGCCGCACTGGGTATGCTGATGGTTCACCCAGACTTACTAAATGGCTGGGGCTTCGGTGGAGCAAGTGTCTCTGGCACGGTCCCGACCTGGAATATCTTTGGTTTTGAGATCCAAAAAGTAGGCTATCAAGGCTCGGTTCTGCCCGTCCTAGTATCGGCATTTATTCTCGCGAAAGTGGAAAATGGACTGCGTAAGTTCATTCCGTCGGTACTTGATAACTTACTGACACCAATGCTGGCTATTTTTATCACGGGCTTTTTAACGTTCACGATCGTCGGACCTTTCACTCGCGATATTGGCTTTTTACTCGGCGATAGCTTGAACTGGCTGTACGACTCAGCCGGTTTCGTGGGCGGTGCTTTATTTGGTTTCATCTATGCGCCGTTTGTCATCACGGGTATGCACCACAGCTTCATTGCTATCGAAACCCAACTGTTAGCGGATATCGCGATTACGGGAGGCACATTTATCTTCCCAATCGCAGCAATGTCTAACATTGCCCAAGGCGGAGCAGCCATCGCCGTTGCATTCACCACAAAAGATACCAAAACGAAGGGCATTGCCATGCCATCTGGCGTGACTGCGTTACTCGGCATTACGGAACCTGCAATGTTTGGTGTCAATTTGAAACTACGCTATCCATTTATTGCAGCAATTTGTGCGGCAGCAATCTCAAGCGCGTTTATTACCATGTTTAATGTCAAAGCTTCTGCGCTTGGGGCGGCGGGCTTACCAGGTATTATTTCGATTCGCCCTGGCGACCTGATTTATTACGTCGTAGGCATGGTCATCGCATTTGTTGTGGCTTTTGGTTTAACCGTTATTCTTGGTGCTCGCCAAAATGCGAAAGAGCGCTCAGCCAAGCTTGCAACTGTGTAAACTCACCGCCTAAGCACAATAAAAGCGAGATAAACTCGCTTTTATTGTGCTCAAGTCCAAGACTTAAACTTAAACCTTCAGACTCGGCCTTAAAACGTTAAGGCCGGAGTACCTTAGTACTGCCATTGTTAAATGCCTTATCGTCTTTAAATCTTCAGAACGCTGGTAAATGGCCAAGTCTAGGCACTTATAAGACCATGGCCAGATAGCCAAAGATTAATACCAACATCGACGTGAGAGCATAAGGTACCGGGTAACCCACTGCCGGTATGGCACTTTGACTGGCGTCTTGAGCACCTTTCATTGCCGGCGTACTATTGCGAGCACCCGCGCAAGCCCCCGCTAGAATGGCAGGGTTCATTTTCCTAAAGTACAGGCCATACAACCAGGCAAGTAATGGTGGCAGCAACGCGGCGACCAGTCCAAGCACGGCAATTTTGACGACGATAATCCCTTGAAACGACGACAATATCTTAGGGCCCACAGTGGCGGCTAGCACAGCAACGAACAAGCTTAAGCCAATATCTTGTAGAAAACTTCTCGCGCCCTCACTCATCGGCCCGCCGAATGCAGGGTTTCGGGTTCGTAAGAAAGAGAAAATAATACCCGTTAGCATACACCCTGCCGATGTCCCTAGAGCAAAAGGAATACCGCCAAGGCTGACACTAAAGTGCCCACAGATATACCCAACCAACAACGATATGGCGAGGTAGAAGGTTTCTGTAATCGTGCTTTCTACAATAGGCGCACTGTTCAGTTTTTGTGCCGTTTGTTTCACGCACCAGTCTGAGCCGGCAACCCTTAGCACATCGCCCACCTCGATGACGGTTTGTGGCAATAAAGGCATTTGATGGCCTTGGCGGAACAGCGCTTTGATATAAATACCAAAGCCAACTTCGGTTCCGATATCCGTCAATGGCTGACCAATATATGGTGATTTGCCAAGGTGAAGGTCGGCGACCTCAATATCTACATTCCTAGCGCGAGGCTCATCGACCTCAGCACCCACCTCTTTACTTCCGCCTTCGATAAGCGTGTGATAGCTGCCTCTTATGCCAATAATGTCATTCATCTGTAAGGTGGGGTTATCGGCTGCGTCCAGAACCTCATCTCCGCGCACGAGTTTTAAAATCGCAGCATGAGGGAATTGATGAAATAACGCTTGAACACTCTGCCCCACTAATTCTTGGTGCAACACTTGATAGGCTCGAATATCCAGAGGCAGAATCCCTAAATTTGAAAAGCCGCTGGTGCTGGGCAAAGGCTCGGCATCCCCACCCGCTCCAAACTCTTCCTCTGCCTCTTTTGCCGCTTTAACGGGATCTCGATGGAACAGCGCAGGCAAGTATTTAATCAGAAGAATAATGAAAACCGTCGACAAGACATAGCTGATGGCATAACCCGCTGCAATATTCGCGCTAACTTGGTCCAAGGTAATGCCTTCCGGTGCTTTAAACGCTCCAGAGCTGATCGCCGATTGCGCGACACCCATCACCGCTGTCACCGTGTAACTTCCCGAAATAATGCCAGCGGCATACCCCGGTGCAAGGTCGAGCAATTTCGCACCAAAATAGACGATGATGAAATTACTGCACACCACAATCAGTCCAATGACGACGAAGTCGATGCCCCCTCGAGCCAAACCGGAGAAGAATTGTGGTCCGACTTTCATGCCAATGGCATACATAAACATCATCAAGAAGATATCGGACACTAGCCCCGGTTCATCAATTCTCAGACCATATCCAGAGTAGGCTGTCAGGGCAATCGCGATGCCGACAATCAAGGTTCCCGCTGTCGAGCCCAAACTGACACCTTTAATTGAGACCTTACCAAGTGGGTAGCCGACAGCAATGGAAAGGAATAGGAAAACAAATGGATTTTCAGCGATATAGTGGATCACTGAGAAAGGTAGTTCAGAAATATTCATGTTCACGTTCCCGTAGAATGAGACAAAGTCGTGAAAGCAGTTATCTGCACACACAATGCGCGCGATAGGTAATGACTAGCTAGTCATAGGTAATTGAAGCCGCCACGTCAGGCGGCTTTTTCTTAAGGAGCCACTTATTCTTGTCTTATTTAAAGCGCCATTTAACCATGATTGAAGCCTGCTGATTCTTCCGCATCACTACCATGAGTAATCGGATGTTTGGCAAAGAATTCCACGCAGTTCTTAAGGTCAGAAACCAACATATCGGCTTGATCTCGGCTAAATCCATGACGCACTAGTATTCGCATAATAACAAGATCTTCACGCTTGGGCGGCATCGCATAAGCGGCAATTTGCCAGCCACGAGAACGGATTCGGTCTGATAAATCAAACAGGTTAAAGCCCGGGTCTACGCCTTCTTTTAGCGACCAACTCATTGCCGGTATGCCCCCTTTTCCATCGTAAATAATGTCAAACATGCCCATTTTTTCGATTTCAGATGACAGGTAAATCGCGGTGTCATAACAGGCTTGGTGAATCTTTCGATACCCTTCTTTACCTAACCGTAAGAAGTTGTAGTATTGCGCCACAATTTGACCGCCCGGCCGAGAAAAGTTGAGCGCGAACGTGGGCATGTTGCCGCCAAGGTAGTTCACGTTAAAGATCAAATCTTCATGTAATTCTGCGGCGTCTCTCCATACAATCCAACCCACGCCTAAAGGGCTCAAGCCAAATTTGTGGCCAGAGGCATTGATCGACTTAACCCGAGGTAAACGAAAATCCCATACAAGCTCAGGCTGGCAAAATGGTGCCAAGAAGCCACCGCTTGCCGCATCCACGTGAATTGGAATATCAAGCCCCGTGTCTTGTTGCAGTTTATCCAATGCGTCGTGAACCTCTTTTACAGGCTCATATTGACACGTAAACGTTACGCCCAATGTCGGGACGACGCCGATGGTGTTTTCATCACAGCGTTTTATCACTTCTTCAGGAGACATTAATAAGCGGTCGCCTTCCATTGGTATCTCACGCAGTTCGATATCCCAATAACGAGCAAACTTATGCCAACAAACCTGCACAGGGCCGCAGATCATATTCGGTTTATCGGTAGGCTTGCCCAGCTTTTTCATTTTGTCACGCCACGCCCACTTCAATGCCATGCCACCGAGCATCGCCGCTTCGCTTGATCCAGTGGTTGAACACCCTAGCGTATTCTCTGCGTCAGGCGAGTTCCATAAATCGGCCAGCATATGCACGCATCGAGATTCAATCTCCGCCGTTTGTGGGTACTCATCTTTGTCTATCATATTCTTGTCGATACACTCATCCATCAATTGGTGGATTTCGTCTTCGAGCCATGTCTGACAAAAAGTGGCAAGGTTTTGGCGAGAATTACCATCCATAAACAGCTCATCATGCACAACTTGGTAGGTATGATTCGGGGCATGCTCTTGGTCAGGCATCTTGTATTTAGGCATAGAAATCGATAAATCTCGTGATGAATAAACATCATCTAAAAGGTCATTGCGAACTGAATCTTTTGCATGAAGAGGCATTATTCGTGTACTCCTAATAGTCACTATCTTGGCTTTATTTGAATGACAAATGGTTAATTGCTAAGAAATCAGAGTAAAGATAGAACAGAGCACCCAGACCAACAATGCTCACACGCAGAAGATAACAACCCGAAAATAGCGTGTTGTCGTCAGTAAAAACTGACAAACGGCTAGCCCAAAAACAAATCAGGCTCAATAGAATTATTTTTCATTATAAAAATCATTATGTTATAGCATTACGTGTTTAATTTACTTTGTTATCAATAATGACACCTGTTTTATATGTGTCTATATGATTATTTGTGATAAATGCTACCGCTGTCATACATACTCACTATGTCAGGGAGAGATGATTAAAATGGCTGTGCCAAGTATCAAAGCAAGTGATCTCAGCAGCAGCCCTTCTGGTTATTAGTTCATGGTAATGATCCGACTGATCCCTACCTCGTCAACAAAATCACGGTCATGACTCACTAAAATGAACGCCCCCTTATAGTAACGAAGAGCGTTTGCAAGTAGCTGTTTTGATTCAATATCTAGATGGTTATCAGGCTCGTCTAACAATAGCAGCGGTGTTTTAGGAATATGGCTCACAATTAGCATCGACAGCTTCATTTTTTCACCCCCGCTGAGATGCTTGGTTTTGCGATGCACGGTGTCTCGCCGAAAGCCCATTCCTGCCAGCAAAACCCTTGCAGTGCTAACCGTTAACCCATCACTGCGCGTAAGCAGATTTTCCAGCAACGACGTTTCGTTATCCAGTAACCCGAAATGCTGGTCAAGGTACACTGTATTGTCATAGCATCGAATATCGCCAGACTCTGGTGCCGCGCCATTGGCAATGGATTTGAGCAAGGTGGATTTACCGCAGCCATTCTGCCCTTGTAAGCGCACTCTTTCTCCTTGCGTCATGGAAAACGACACGAGGTTACCGCAACCATACTTCAACAAGCACTGCTCAATAGACAGAAGAGTTCGCTTCTTGCCGTTATCAGAAGGCGATAGGTACATGGCTTGCGGTTTTAGCTGCTCTTTTTTTGCTTTTAATGCCTGCAGTTTCTCGGCATTACGAGCTTGCTGGTTTCTCTGAGTTATTGCGGCGGCCCCTTTAGTCCGCCCCGCTTTATCCTTCATTGCGTCCATTAAGATCTTTGGCTGGCTTCCAGACCTTCTGAGTCGATTACCTTTTGCTTCACGTTGCTGTGCTTTTTCCTGATTCACCTGCGCTTGGCGTTCGAGTTTCTTTTGCTCTGAAGAGAGGTGCGATATTTGCTTATTCAACGCCGCCGATTGAGCAGTGGACTGCGCGAAGTAATCGTCATAACTTCCTTTAAAGTAGTCAATACCCAGGCTCGTCAGTCGATAGATTGCATCAACATGACGCAACAAACTTCGGTCATGAGTGATGACAAAGACTTGCCCCTCAAATTGCAAGCACTGCTCAATTAACCACTCACGGCCTAAGTCATCGAGGTGATTGGACGGTTCATCAAGCAATAAGATCGCCGAATTTGATTCAAACAATTGGTGTAACTGCAAGCATGCCAATTGACCACCACTAAGCGTATGGCACAAGGCATCAAGATCAGGCGTGATTCTCAACGTTTCCAACTGAGCCTTTACGCGCTCTTCTAAATGCCAATCCTCATCCACTAGGTCAAAATGCGCTTGTTCATAGCGACCTTCACTGATAGCAAGTAAGGCTCGACGTTTTTCTTCAATGCCTAAGAACTCTGCAACAGTGATCGTTTGAGTGAGTAAAGACGAGGGTAACTGAGAGTAATAGCCTAGCTTACTTTCTAGAGTCGCAACGCCGGTGCGAGTTAGGTTCACTCGGTTGGTCATCTCATCTAAATTTGGCGTTGCTCTGGGATGGTGCCCAGGGCGATTAACAACCCCTTGCGTCGGTACTAGTAAGCCAGCCAATAAAGAAAACAACACCGACTTACCGACACCGTTTCGCCCTACTAGCCCCGTAAACCGGTCATTGAGACTAAAGCTGAGATCTTTGAACAGCCACTCCCCTGTCTCTAATTGGAATGACAATTGATGAGCGGCTAATGTTTTATCTGCAGGTGCTTCTTTGTGAATCGACCGAGTTTTATGAGTCGCCGGCTTTTGATGAGTAGATAGTGCTTTACCAGTAAATCGTGTTTTTGTTGATTGTTTAGGCATGAATGCCCTCCTTTTACGAATATCAGTAAAAGGGGTCACCATTTTTTACAATGGCAGAGCGTTACTTAAGCTGGTGTTATTGTGTTGACGTATTGCTGATTAAATACGTCCTGACGATCCATAGCATGAATCAAAGGTCACAATAATACCGTAGTGCAAGATAGATATGACGAAGTAACGCCCACTAACCCCGAGAGTCCAAAAATATGATGTTCATTGGATATCGAGATGTTAGTACTTCATTATGGCGTTAATTCCTTAAGAGATGATGACCCAATCTTATCGACAAACGAATGAAGAAGTCAATATGGCGCTGCTACCCTTGCCTCATTGGCCTAAGTGGAGTGCAAGTCGTTGTGTCGGCTTATGACGTTGTGTTTTTCTATACCAAAGTGCCCCAAAATCCAGTCGGACACTTGAACTTATCACCATGGGCTTACTCTTGACAACGACACGCGTCTTGAAGCGACAATAACCAACACAATATGATTATTCGCAGTTTTTTTGACCATTAACAACTTTCTGAGATCTTGGCAGTATTATTTTTGAAGATTGAAGACTATCCTTAGATTAGAAGTCAAACATGAGGGCATAGTGATGAAATATAAACATATCTTAGTCGCGTTAGAACTGTCGGAAGACAGTAATGTACTCATTGATAAGGCAGTATCTATTGCCCAACTCGTCGATGCAGAAGTATCGTTTATCCACATCGATGGCACGCATGGGGAGATATATCCTGACCTAGTGGACATACAAGCGGAACCTGACAGACAACCGCTAAATGCTCACGCCAATGAGATGCTAGTGACATTTCAACAATACACCGACTTTCCAATTAAGCGCTTTTTAGTCGGTACCGGAGATTTAGGTGACAAGCTAAATGCCACCATTAATGATAACGGAGTGGATCTATTAATTTGTGGGCACCACCACGATTTTTGGAGTCGCATCGTGTCTTACTCTCGTCACCTCATCAACAAATCACCGGTTGATATACTTGTTGTCCCTATCTAGCTCAATGTCGTAATAAGGATGAACGCAAAACGTTCATCCTTAATTTTAGTTCAGCGCTTCACGCGCTCTACCCCGGCATCGTATTCATAACCGTAACGTAGTGATGGTACCGCTACTCATTACTAGCGACTTGCAGCACAATTTTTCCTGTATGCTTTTTGTCCAAAAAGACTTGTTGCGCCAGAGCGATGTCTTCAAGCAAAAAGGTTTGCGCCACAAGCGGTTTAATTTTTCCTTGCTCAATACAATCGACTAGGTTCTGAAAAACCTCAGGTTCAAGTACGGTACAACCGAAAAAGCTAAGATCTTTTAGGTATAAGGTCCGAACATCCAGTTCCACCATCGCGCCACCAATCGCCCCTGACACCGCGTAACGCCCTTTGGGCCGCAGTACTTGCAAAAAAGTCGGCCATTGAGAACCCGCAACCAAATCGATAACCACATCGACACTGTTTTCACCCAATATTTCAACAAGATCATCGTTTCTTTCTACGACCTGATCCGCCCCAAGATCTAAGATTTGTTGATACTTACTTTGGCTAGTTATAGCAATAACCATCGCCCCTCGAGCTTTGGCTAGTTGAATCGCCGCCGAACCTACCCCGCCGGATGCACCTGAAATCAGTACACGGTCTGATGATGTAACACCAGCTCGGGTCAGCATGTTTTCAGCCGTAGAATAGGAACAAGGAAACGAAGCAAGTTCACGGTCAGTCAATGAGCTATTTATCGTATAAGCATGCTTTTCAGCCACGACTGTGTACTCAGCAAAACCGCCGTCACACTCTGATCCAAAATACCATGCTGGGTTTTGTAGAGCTCCATTCGCTTCCGATAGACACGGCTCGATGATGACCCTATCACCAATACGCGACTCCGATACATTTTGACCCACCGCTACCACCATACCGCAAACATCTGCACCTTGAATTCGTGGCAATTCAAGCGCGTTACCCGACCAACTTGCATCTGATGTATTTCCCGCATTTTTCGAGTACCAACCAATGCGAGTATTGATATCGGTATTATTAATGCCAGCCGCCGATACTCGAACAAGAACCTCATTTGGTTTGGGTGTTGGGACAGTAATATCGTCGCGATATTCAAGCATTTCCGGACCACCATGGCCAATAAGTTGCACCCCTTTCATTGTCGTTGATATTGTGTTCATTAAGCGGTTTCCTCTAAAATTTGTATGACGGTTGTTTTGGCTGACACCACGGCCTCTGCCCCCAAGACTGGCCACGCACTCGACACTCCTTCGTGCAATAGAAACAGCACAGTAGACAGCTCAGTATGCTTACTTTGCTGCCCTAGAAAATGACGCACGGCTTCCTTATGATTCATTACCGCACCAGTAATGAGGGCGTTATCAGGAAATGCCGCAATGGCATTCATCGACAAACAGCCATGTTGCGCGTACGCCTGCATCCACTGCTCTAGCTTGGTAAAAACGTGAACAGTAGCTTCAACATTTGATGAAAAAGGCGCGTCTTCAAGCAAGAAAGAGAGGTAACGTTGGTGACGGTATTCAAGTGCGCCAACAATCATGGCTTCCTTAGATGGATAGTGTTTGTACAAGGTACGAAGGCTGACGTTACACGCGACTTTAAGTTGAGCAACGCTGGGCTCTGCAAACCCGTGTTGGCTAAACGCCATTTCCAAACTCGCGGCTATTTGTTCTTTAAGCATCTGATTTACCATTAAGTAGAATACTTGTTCTACTTAATGGTAGAGCGTTCGCTCTACCTGTGTCAATATTTTTCGTAGCACAGCAAAATAATGCCTTCAAAGAAATAGAGAGCGTGACAAAGCACATAAGAAAAACGACTTAAGTTTAAAATTAGAAACCATAAATTAAAGGTAAATGCTGAGTAATTCATGAGGATAAAAACGAAATATTGTCGCCAACGCTTTCATGGAAAAGCGAGGTGTGAAAATTTTAGTACGACTTACTTACAATCCCTGAGCGGACATTGGCATGGCGTAGAATACCGTCCAATATATCCGTGATATTTGTCCGTGCCAGTACATATCAAGACGCCAATTGATGTTGTGCTTGAATGCCAGCTTTCAGCCATTTACAAAACATGTCGACCTCGTAACGGTTCGCTGTCATTGGATTCGAAACTAAATAGTGGTTGCTCTTACTCATTAGAACTTTAGGGTGTATCTGCACTAGGTCTCCTTGCTTAAGACTATCTTCAATAAGTAAACTCTTAGCGATGAGCATGCCATGCCCTTGGATCGCCGCCTCCATAGATAAGTGAGTGCTGTCAAACTGCAGCTCTGGTTCGGTAAACGGAACACCAAAAAGTATCGAATGCAGCCAGTCTTTCCAACTCTCGTTGTAGCTGTAAGTTTGAATCTTTGGATATGTCGCAAGTATTTCTATAGGCTGTGTGCAATCATATTGACGAATAAAGCTTGGGCTTGCGACTGCGATCCACTGTTCTTTAATTGAAATATTTTCTGTTAATGGATGATCCCAATTTCCGTATCCATTTATAATCTCCACATCAATATCTTTAGAAAATTCTGGATAATTACGTGTTGTTGTAATAAATTTAAAATTAATTAGTGGAAATCTACGTCTAAAGTCAGACAATCTTGGAAACAGCCACGCATAACAAAACGAATGTTATATTCTAATTGTTATTTTCTCTTTTTCTTTTTCAGAAAAAATTTGCCTCGCACCAGAATGTAAATTATCTAATGACTCAGTCACTATAGGTAAATAAAATCTAGCTTGCTCTGTTAATTCAATATTATTCCCTGTTCTTGTCAACAGCGTTGAATCAACAAATGATTCTAGAGTTTTTATTTGTTGACTTATTGCAGAGCGACTAACATTTAGCTCAACTGCAGCCTTGCTTAAACTTCCATGCCGAGCAACGGCTTCAAATACACGCAGTGAACCAAGTGGAGGAATATCTCGGTTGCTTTTTCTCTTGTTGCATTTATCAAGCATGATACACCCTCATACATTCATTGTATTTCAAAGACATTATCACAAATCACACTTACCTATAATTAAATAAATGTTACGATGAAATATATTAAAAACGACAATATAAATCCCATAAGATATAATGCTAACGGTGAAGTGTTCCTTGTTGATTCGTAAAGTAAATATAACTCTCTATTTCACATTTATTTAAAAGACTCACTTTACATTTGGACTACACCAAACAAAGTGAGATATATCATGTTTAAAAAAACGGTTCTAATTCTGTCATCAATTGCAATAATTTCTGGCTGTGGCTCTGAATCCGAAACAATATCGGATGTTAACAAAGAGAAAAAGGTCCTTATTTTAGGTGTCGATGGCGTTTATTATGACTACATTAGTGATGAAATAAATGATGAGATCAATAAGCCATCATTACCCAACTTTGATCTGCACCAGTAACACTGGACACTCGGTTAAGCGACATTTTGTTTTTCAAAGTTAATTGGACTAAGGTATCCAAGAGCACTGTGCCTTCTTGTCTGATTATAATCAACTTCAATATATTCAAAGACGGTTTGACGCATCTTTTCTCGGGTCATAATAGGCTCATATTGGATCGCTTCGACTTTCAGGGAGTGGAAGAAGCTTTCAACACATGCATTGTCCCAACAATTTCCTTTTCGACTCATGCTTTGCCTTAATTTATAGGCGGTTATGAGTTCGCGATAGTCATTCGAGCAGTATTGGCTTCCGCGGTCGCTGTGTAAAATGACACCCTCAGGAAAGCCTCGACGGAACAATGCCATTTTTAACGCATCGCAAACAAGTTCCGCTGTCATACGTTCATTCATAGACCAACCGATGACTTGCTTTGAATAAAGGTCGATAATCACTGCCAGATACAGCCAGCCTTCACTCGTTGCAAGGTAGGTGATATCTCCCGCCCATTTCTGGTTTGGCCCTGTGGCATTGAAGTCCTGAGCCAAGAGGTTCGGGGAAATTGCTTTAGTATGATTGCTATCGGTTGTGAATTTGAACTTCCTTGCGGCTTTGGCAACCAAGCCTTGGCGCTTCATGCTTTGCGATATTGTCTTGATGTTGTAAGGGTGTTTACCTTCTTCCAAAGCTACCTTAATGCGACGAGCACCATCACGCTCCTTGCCGTCGACAAAGGCTTTCTTTACGTGGTTATCAAGCGCGTAACGAGCAAGTTCACGTGGTGAAGCATTGTGGCGGCTTTTCAACCAGTGATAAAACCCACTTGTTGAAGGTTCAACCATAAAGTTAAACGCAAGTGATGAAAATACCCGCAATGACACCCGTAAATTAAGTTTCACTAATGATGAATGGGTCTACGTGGTTGTTAATATGAATCTAGACGATGATTCTACCTCTGGAATATACCTTTACGAACCTGAATCTGATCACTTTTCGAACTTTGCAGAACTTGATTTGAGTAATCTTACAACATTAGCAACGGAATACCCTGTTAATGTCGGTGAAGACGGTACAGGCACATACAACAGTGGTACCGAGCTAGAAATTAGCGTTGCTGACCTGATTTCGTTCAAGCAATCTTTATCCGTACCGCAGATACGTGCGCTACAACAAACTCAGAGAACACCGCTGTAACTTAAATCAACAGGTGCTAATTATTCAGTAAGCATCAATATCGATGGTGAGTGTGGTGGTTATGGCTATGGCTAACACCACACTCTCGATTAGTTATTAGCTATTAATTATTAGCTATCCGTACCTATTGGTTAAGACATCGATTAAGAAAGGGTTATGACTACTCGTCACCCACAAATACGCGTTTAAACCACAAATCAGCTTCTAATCCACAGTCACCGCTTACTTAACGGACGGCGATCGTACCCTGTCGGCTAGGTCAAGTAGATGTAAAGTGGCTTCTACATGTTGTGGGTAATCGGAAAATTTTTGTAAACGATCAGCCGTCATCTCAAACAGGTCATCTCGAAGCTCCCAATATAATGCCGATGTATGCAGCATTGCGCCCAATGATTTATATACGTCTAATTCATAGACCATCATGAGTTTATCGATTAGCTCATCGCGAGCACTAGCCTCTACATGGGGAGACTCCATCGCACTCATTATCGCCGTGTAGCGTTCGCTGCTGGTCATTGTCACCATGAGTGGCTGGGTCTGTGCTGCTAACTCAGAAAGTGATTGGTGAATCAAAGCTAGCCAACAGGCTTGTGTAAGGTCAGCGGGTTCAAGCTCGTCATACTGGTCACGGATTTTTGATTCTATCGATTTCTGAGCTTTTTTCAGTACAGAGCGACAGGTTTGAAATGGCAGTTGGTATTGCTGGCAAAGATCCACAATTAAGACATGAAAGCCACCTTTAGGAAGGTGTAGTGCGGCTTTGAATGTCGCGATAGCGTTTTCTTGTTCTACAGTCAGGTTGCTCATTTCGTTTATCTTCTCAAATACAGTGTGGCTCGGTTTAGGGCCCCATCTTAACCAATAGTGCCTCCTCTATCGAGTATTCCTCATGACTTATCGATAAGGGGGCGATTATATCGTCCTTGGCAATCGTCAAAACGGTTATTCAACACGCTAAAATGAATGACAAGCACTCTACAGGTGCAAAGAAAACATTACAGATAGAAGCACTCCTTATTCATTTAACCTATTGACAGCTCAGCCTAATGAAAAACACTTTTATCATCATAATAAAAAACCAACAAATCATGCCGACTCTATTACTTCAGTTATCATAAACACCTAATACACTCATCATGACAACAAATTATTAACAGAATACTTTGCGCGAGTTCTATCAATCTTCCTCAACAAATTCCCGCACAGTATATTTCCAACAACACAAAATATGCACCTACGTGATTAAGATCCGACCACTCAAGGTTCTGTCAATTGTTAACAAATTAGAAGCATGAGGAAAATGAGAACAAAAAATCAGCACTTAACAACATTTTGATGACAAAATTTAGAAAAATGCACTATTCACACTTCCATCTATAATCACAAACTGGTTTACTTGTCACGATCGTAGCGCCTACAAAAACTTTAGAAAGTGTATACATAAAAATACACACACATTTTTCGGCGCCAAGAATAACAAACACAACAAACAAAATTTGGAGTTACCCGTGGCAACGAGCAACACAAACGCAGCACCCCGTGATAATTGGGGATCGAAGCTAGGCTTCGTAATGGCCGCAGCAGGTTCTGCTGTAGGTCTAGGAAACATTTGGAAGTTCCCTTACACAGCAGGTGAAAATGGCGGTGGTGCTTTTATCGCTATTTACCTTGCTTTCGTTATTTTTATTGGCTTTAGTGTCATGTTGACTGAATTTGCCGTTGGTCGTAAGACTGGCCGTTCAGCTGTAGGCGCTTTTAAATCAACTGATGGTCGCTGGACCTTCGTTGGTGTCATTGGTGTATTGAGTGGCTTGCTGATTATGGGTTTCTACCCAGTAGTAGGCGGCTGGGCACTTGCATATGTGTCAAAAGTGTCGACTGGACTGCTTAGCACACCAGATGCGATTGGCGATAGCTTCGGTGCTTTCATTACTGATCCACTTCAGCCATTGATGTGGATGGGTGTTTACCTCTTCCTTAACGTTCTTATCGTAAGTCGTGGTATCTCTGGTGGTATCGAGAAGGCAGGCAAGATCTTAATGCCTATCTTATTCTTGATTCTTATCATCGTATCAGTAAAAGGCTTATCTCTTCCTGGAGCAATGGCCGGTGTTGAGTTCCTATTCAGCCCTGACTTTTCGAAAGTTGACAGCGGTGTTGTACTAGCGGCACTTGGACAAGCGTTCTTCTCTCTTAGCCTTGGTATGGGTTGTATGATTACCTACGGCAGTTACTTGAAGAAGAAAGAAAACCTCGTTCAAACTACCGCTATGGTTACAGCAATGGATACCAGTGTTGCTATCCTTGCGGGTGTTGCTATGTTCCCAGCGATGTTTGCCCTGGGCATGGAACCTGCTGCTGGTCCTGGTCTTGTCTTCGTTGTTGTTCCTCAGCTGTTTGCTGAAATGGGCGGCATGGGACTTCTATTTGCACTACTGTTCTTCGTTGGTCTAACGGTTGCCGCTCTAACCTCTTCTGTTTCTCTATTAGAAGTGGTTGTGTCTTACCTTATCGATGAGAAAGGCATGAAGCGCTCTGTGGCGGTACTGTCTGCTGCATCCGTAATGGCGGTGCTATGTGTCTTTGCATCTCTATCTCTAGGTGGCGTAGGTCCAACTCTGTTTGATACCGGAGCCTTTGACATCTTCGACTTACTAACAGATAAGATCTTCCTTGCCGTTGGCGGTATGTTGGTATGTATCTTCGCTGGTTGGAGATTGACTCGTGAAGAGCTTGAGAAAGAAATCACCAACGATGGTAAGTTCTCTTTCCCACTATTTGGTCTTTGGTACAACCTGGTTAAGTTCGTTATCCCTGTAGCAGTAGCAATTGTTGCAATGGCGGGTATCTTAAGCGGATTTGATAGTGGTAAAGGCCCAATTATGCTAATGGGTATTGCTATTATCGCGCTAGCAGGGTTTGCTTCTAAGAAGCTATAACTCTAAAGAAACACCGAAAAAGGAAGCCAAAAGGCTTCCTTTTTTTATGCTATTTATTCAAGCAATGCACTACCATTCAAACCACCACGCTAATTAGCTCTTTTGGTCTTTGCCATTACACGTTAGACTTGCCTGCTTCGCATTATTCACACTGTAAACTAGAGATAGCACCATGCCAATAAACCCCCTCGCCGACTCCGTTATTGTGCTCGATTTCGAAACAACGGGCTTATCACCAAATCAAGGTGACAGAGCGATTGAAATCGGCGCAGTAAAACTAGAGAACGGACAGGTCATTGATCGTTTTCAATCGCTGATGAATCCGGGGTTCCGTGTTAGTGGGTTTATTGAAAACTACACGGGTATCACTAACAGTATGCTGGTCAATGCACCAAGCTGTGAAGAAGTCATGGCTGAGTTTTCTGATTGGATCCAAGGCAGTAACCTTGTGGCGCATAATGCTTCGTTCGATCAACGTTTTTTAGACGCAGAGCTTGCCAATATTCAAGCAACCTATGATGGTAGTTTTGCGTGTTCGTTGTTGGTATCTCGTCGCCTGACACAAGAGGCATCCTCTCATAAATTGGGTGACCTTGTTCGTTATCATAATATCGACAACGACGGTGTATTTCATAGAGCGTTAGCGGACGCTGAGGTCACGGCTTCATTATGGCTGGTCTTATTAAACGAGCTTCAAGCCCAACATGAATTCACCAACCCAACGTTTTCATTGATGCAAAAACTGTCAAAAACGCCTAAAGCATCGGTAAAGGCCTTCTTAGACAAATACTCCGTCGCTCACTCTTAACGCCATTAGCCATTAACCATTAACCATTAACCATGTTATTTGTCAGATCCACCACTAACCATTGAGTACCCTATGAATTCTCGTTTAGCTGAAATGTTTCCTATTGGCGTGCGCTTTATGGTGTTGTCGGCCCTTGGCTTCGCGTTAATGTCGGCTTGTGTAAAATATGTCAGTAGCTATGGGCTTCCCGTTTTTGAAATTGTTGCAGCAAGGGCGCTCGTTTCTTTGATCATTAGCTATGGCGATGTAAAACGTAAGGGCATCTCCATATGGGGAAACAATAAAAAACTGTTGTTGGCTAGGGGTACGGTAGGCACCATGGCCTTGATGTGTGTGTACTATTCCATTACCACACTGCCGCTTGCAGAAGCGACGATTTTGCAATACACCCACCCTGTTTTCACGGCCCTCCTAGCGTTTCTCTTTTTAAAGGAGCGCGTACAGTTTTCTACGATTGTTTGCATACTTTTATGCTTGTTAGGCTTATACGTTATGGTATACCCGACACTTGGCGCGAGTGGTAGTAGTGAGCTCCCCCTATTTAACGTTGGCATCGCGATTTTAGGTGCATTCGGTAGCGCCATCGCTTACGTTATCGTTAAAAAACTGAGCGTCACCGAAGACAGTTCCGTCATTATTTTTTACTTCCCGCTGGTTGCGCTCCCGCTTTCTTTGCTTCTAATTGGCGATGACTTTGTCATGCCGGATTTGACACTGACGTTCTTGCTCATCCTTGTTGGTATTTTCACACAAATTGGCCAACTCGGCTTAACTAAGGCCATGCAAACACAAGCGGCAGGCAAAGCCTCCGCCTATGCGTATGTCCAGATTGTCTTTTCTATTATTCTTGGCGTCATTGTATTTAATGAAAGCCCATCAGGGTGGACCTATGCGGGTGGCATTTTGATTGTTGTCGGCGCGTTAATTAACGTCTTTGGCAAGAGCGCATCCCTTCCTAGAAAGTAGCGCCTAGGGCGTGGTAATTGGGCTTGAAAATATTAAGTTGAAAGCCAGCATTTACTGGCTTTCAACGGTATTACTGCTTTGACCGAGTTTATTTAATCGCCACTTCGGCGTAGGTTGCTTCCACACCATAAATCGGCGTTGCTGAGTAGGTAATGGTATCGAAGTTAATCGTGTCTAAATCCAGTTTACGAATGGTTGGGTTGTCGTAAGTACGGAAGTAGTAAGCCTTGTCTTCAATGTCAACCACGTTGCCATATGCGACAATTTGTGGGAGTGGCGACAAGAATTCCCAATACATTGAACCTGACACTAACTCCATGTTATTTAACATAGAAAATGCTCGGTTAATCCCTTCATCACGACGGTCGTTCGCGGGTTTATTGTTATCGTAGGCCGCATTCAACGCCGCTATTCGAGAGAAACGGTCCTCAGAGCTGGTACTGAAACCTGGAAAGATGGCTAAGGTTTCTGAATCGCGATCATTCACTTTTTCAATGGCCGCCTTAGCCAGTTTTTCTTGCTCAGGATAACTTGGATCGTTGGTCATTACACCGAGCGTGTTTTCGTAAACCACGGCTTCGCCATTGACGTGTTCAATCACGACTGCACGCTCACCGTCATTAATCGCATAGTGGAAAGCAACCGTTACCCCATTAAATTGCTTCATGTCTTCGTAAACAACCGTCAGCGACTTCGCAATCTCAACCGCTTCATCGGTTGATTTCGCGTTCCCTAACATGGTCGACACAATAGAAAGTGACGTTGCATCGCCTTTTTCTGTGTCTGAGTACTCGGCCGCCCAAAAACCCAAGGCTTCAATACTGACACCTTGTTCATTTAAACCTGAAGAAATCATTTGAGTGTCACCATGGCGTATGCCAACGAAACCGTATTTTGAGGTTGAGTCACGGAATTCGTGGCCACGTGGGACCACAATTAGGTTTTCTTCGGTTTCCATCGGCAGTTCGTTAGTACGGCTGATAAAATGATGACCATTAGCATCGGTGATGTAAGAGTAAGAGCAAGCCTGTGCTGTGGCAGTGAGACCCACGGCGGTGGTAGCAGCAAGTGCTAATGCGATGATTGATTTTTTCATGAGATACTCCGAATGGTGTTTAGTTTGAGTGTGTTATCACTCTAAGTCGTTTGATGGAGCTATCATGCACTCGAAAAATCAATTCATAAAATCGCAATAAACAACATTAGGTAGTCTATAATAGGGAAAACGATTAAGAGATGCCTATGGATTTTTCATTATCACAATTACAAGCTTTTGTTCTAACCTACGAAACAGGAAGCTTTAAAAGTGCGGCGATTCGCTTAGAGAAACGTAGCCAAGCGATTGCAAAACTAGTGGCCACAATGGAAGAAAGCTGTGGGGTTTTACTATTTGAGCGGCACGTACGTCGGTTAGAAGCTACCGAGCAAGCCCAAAAGCTGTATAAATTGGCGAAAAGAGTACTGTTAGATTCTGAACAAATCGCTGAGATGCTAGAGAGTTTTGAAGAAGAGCTACCCACCAGTTTTACGCTGGCAATAGACAGCCAGTTAATGAGCTCTAAAATAACACGTTGCTACAAGGCGGTATTAGACGCGATCCCAACCATTGATCTTGAAGTATTAGCAGGCAACACCAAGCAGATCAGTCAGTGGGTGCACGATGGCACTGCCGACATGGGACTCAGGGCTTCACCTTTTTCCTTAGATGATGACCTTGTCACCGTCAGCGCATTTAATTTCCCCACCATTTGTATTGCTCATAATAACCTTATCCCACGCGGCGCCGTTATCACCGGTCAAGAGCTATCGAGCCTGAGCCAGATTGTGCCTAAGTTTGTGTTTCAATATGGGCTTGATAAAGGCCATGTACAGAGTGACAGGGTTATCATTTCAAACAACTTGCAAGCAACCGTTGAGATGGCAAATGCTGAAATTGGCTGGGCAGTCGTGCCTGAATTTAGCGTCAAGAAGCTCATTGCAGAACAAAACATTTCTGAATTCTATATTGAAGGGTCCGTTTCTGTTGTTTGGACCGCTGAGATCATCTACCAAAGCGATGATAAACTCACTCTTGCAGGCGATATTTTCACTCAACACGTTCAAGGTCTAGAGCAGGAAATCAATAAACGTTAAAAGCTGAGGTTTTGTAGTTGCTGGGTGAGTAAGTCCCCCGCTAAGCTAAGATCCTCCTCACTTAAATAAATCAGCTCTGCAGACCAATAAATTGGGGAGGCACCTTCAATCGTAAAACTAGCAAAGGTGCCATTAACAAGCTGATCCCGTACCATAAACTTAGGAACGACGGTCCAACCCATGCCCTCTTCAACAATAGAAAGGGTCTGTTGAAGGTTATTTGAGATAATGGGCTTGTCGCTAAAGACGTGCTGTTTTTGATGGTTATAGTGATAAACAAACTTAGGGACAACCTGAGCCATTTGTGACGCTTCATCTTCCGATATCACAGCGCCGTTGTTCACTAACTGCGAAGAAGCAATATTGATCATTTCAAAATTGAAAGCCGTTATTTTTACCATTTCGCCTTCTACTGAAAAGGGGTAGAAACGCAGAGCCACTTCCACCTTCTTCTCTGTCAACCAATCAAACATTTCTGTTGTGCTGCCCGTATGTATATCTAATTGTAATTCAGGGGACGCACTCAATAGCTCTCGAAAGCACGCCATGACTTCAGGGCAAACCAACATACTATCGATTCCCACACTCAAACGTGTGGTTTCCTTTCGTTCAAAACGTCTAATGGTGCTTTGCACTTTACCGCTATTAACTAACGTTCGGTTCATCACTGGGTAAAGCTTACGAGCGACTTCTGTAGGTTCTAAGTGCCTCGTTTTACGCTCAAAAAGAGTGATGTTGAAGCTCTCTTCCATTGAGCAAACTAGCTTGGTAATGACTTGGCGGCGTTTATTGAGCTGTTCAGCGGCGGCTTTAAAGCTGCCAGATTCATAAGTCGCAGTAAATGCTTCCATTTGAGCAAGTGAAAAATCCATGTCGAATGCCTGTCATTAATCATCAGATCCCCATCATGCCATAAACAACCAAAGGGTGCATCATGTGTGTTTTTACGTTCATTTTTCACAGGCATAATAGCACCATCTAATGCAAACCAGCGATGACCACGCCGCGTTGGTTAAACTAATTAAAAGGTATCAACATGAATAAAACTCTATTAGCTTTAACGATGGCTGCAGCAACGTTTGGTGCAATTCAAACCGCTAACGCTTGCTCTTACGCAACGTTCGAAATGGATGGTAATGCTTTTGTTGCCCGTTCAATGGAAGCGCCTGATTTTATGCAAGAGCATCTAGTGACGGTTCCTCAAGGGTACGCAATTAATGGTAAATCTGGCGATGTAGGATTCGTTGGTATGCGCCACGGCGACACTGAATGGATTTCTTCAGGTTTGAACGAACACGGTGTCAACGTTGAGTCATTAGCATTAGTTGAATCTAAATACGCCGCTGAAGGTGAAGGTGACGTCAACTACCTTGAGGTAACCGGTTTCACCTTAGCCAACGCTAAGTCTGTAGATGAAGCGGTAAAAATACTGAAGAAAACCAAAGTAGAAACAACAAAGATCGCCGTTGCTCACGATTTAGAAATCGGAATGCACTTTGCCATCCGCGACGCAAAACGTGCCATCGTGGTTGAATACGTTGATGATTCTGGTTACCCAACGATCTACGAAAACGACCTCGGCACAATGACCAACGACCCCGCTTACCCCGTTCAAGTTGAGCTTGCTGAAGCGGCCATCAAAGAAGTGAACGCACGTACCAGCGAAACACTTGATACGTTCGACAAGCGCGATTCAGGTCCAGACGGTCGCTTTACTCGCGTTGCAACGGTCCTAGCGGCTATGGATCAGAACCCAAAAGCGGGTGACATTCGTGATAATGGGGTTGCACGAGCATTCGCACTGCTTAATGACATGGAAATCGTCCCAGGTACGATGTACTGGGAATGGGTATCACCTGACCCACAAATGGTCGGTTACGGTAACGTTGTCGACATCGCGAACAAAGATTACTACTTCCGCACCGCAGATAATCAACAAATTCGCAAAGTTGACCTAGATAATATTGACTTCTCGACGGTGAAATATACTTCAACGACTATTTACGGCATTGAACCTGCGTTCCAAGACGTTACCGTGACACAGTAAGTTTGAGCCTTTAAGCGTAACAATAAGCTTGCAGCAACGACACTGAGGGCGATCTCAGACGGAAAATAAGTGTGCAAAGGCCTAGCTTTCGAGCTAGGCCTTTAATCTAATCCGAATATACAGTGTATGGCTAATAGCTCTCGACTTATAATTCTCTACTTATATCCCTCTAAGTATGGCTTATAGTTCTTCGCGTATTACTTATAGCTCTTCGCATATTGCTTACAGTTCTACACGCATATCTTTGGTTTTTATGAGAAAAAACGATGTGCTCAACACCCATATGGTCAAGATAACTAACCCTAGCGTCACGAGACCAGATAAAAAATAAATGGCAGCTCTAACAAGGACACTTTCATAGCTTGCCGTTACCACTATCTCAAACTGATAGGCATCGGAACGATAACGCTCATGAACAGTAGAAGAAGTCCAATAGGCATCAAGCCGTGTCGAGTCGCGATTGTAAACACGAGACGGTTGATTTTCTAAGGTTAGGGTATAGTCAGCAAAATCCAACGTAGGTTCAATCCAAGAACCGACCAATCTTCGTGGATTTACATATCCAAATCTCGAAACATCATCAGAAGACACGGCAATGACAAAGGAGGTCTCAGGAAAGTAATTTGTCAGTAACGACCAACCAAGATAGATGCCCGAAACCTCATCACCTTGCCAGTAATCTGCCGTATTACGAGTTTGACCAAATAGACTACAGCCATGCCAAGAACTTAAATAATCTTCGACATAACCTAACGCTCTGACCTCTTCATGCTCATACGTCAAATTGGCGAGCTCGGCTTGCAACGCCGTCGAGCATTCCACATCATAAGGGTTGGCTTTCACAACATTACTAATATGGACAATGTTACGCTCAATCATCTCGACGCTGTGTTTCGCACTGTTTTGCATTTCATTTTTTATGTTCGCTCGTGCATAAAAGGCACTCACGATGGCAATAAGAGCAACGACTGCAATTGAAATGACTATTTTACTACTAAGACGTTTCGACATCATCTCTCCGCACCTGGTATCTCATAACAAAATAAATCAATACGATGCTGTACAAAACAACAAATAAACCCAACAAGCGATATCCAAACGTAACAATGCGATGCTTCACTTCTGAAGTCGATTTATGTACCAATATTTCATAGGGATAAGCTTCTGATTCTTCGCTATATAAATACGTATCTTCGTTGACAGGTAAATTAAGACGCTCTAGTTTAATATCTTCCTCCTCTGTGAACAAAAGCGTAATATTTATATCTTCGCTGACAGGGCTCACCCACCACCCTAAAATCGCCCTAGGGTTAACTAGTCCTATCACCAATCCATTCGCCCTTCTTATCGCTAGCGCATAGGAGCTATCACGGCGATATTTTGAAAACTTCACCTTGCCAAAAAGCAGATCCCCTTGTGATGAATAGTCCCAATCTTTTTCATCTACTCTGCGCGCATAAGATCCAAAATTACTGCATAAGTTTGGAAATGCCCCATTGGGGTCGCCCACAACAATGCCTCGCAGCGTCACGCTGCTGAAGACCTGATGACGAAGTCGTGTCATGTAAGGCTCATCACATTGTTCTGGAATCGGCAATTGCCGTAACTCATCTTCCACTGACTTAAGGTGGTGGTCAATGCTTGAAACTATATGCTCTACGTCGTCACGTAACGTTTCACGAAATGTCATCACGTGATAAATACAGCCCAGCAACAATGTATAGATAAAGATAAGAAATACGTTAAATAGTGTTTTTTTAATTGCCATATAATAGTTACAGTCACATCCTTTATCTCTTTTATACCGATATACCACCAGCATTCCTTAACACAACGCAAAAAACAGCGATTTAGTGAATAATTATTGTGTGATTCATAAATAATCTGTTTATTATTATTTTCATGCCGTTATGACGCTTCCATTTTTCCTCCACATTCATGCGCTAAAATACGTCATATAATGACAGTAATAAGCCATATTCATTCAAAGGTGTAGTGTGCGGTTAACGATATTTTCAAAGCTATTTATCTCCATTTTGTTCGGTAGCCTGTTCATGGTGGTCGGTATGTCGTTGATGATCAATTACAGCTTTAAGTCTGGACTACAATCCTACATTAACGATACCGAGCAAGAAAAAGCCGTGGTTCTAGCGAGTGACATTATCCAATACTATGACTTAGAAGACGGCTGGAATGACTTAGCGTCCGACCCTTTCCTGTGGCATGAGATTTTCACATCTTGGGGTGAGCCTATCCCTCGCCCGAGACCTTTTATGGTATTTGACGATCACCGTCCGAGAAAAACCACGAACAAATCGGGACCATTGAGTCATCGCATTTACCTCACTGACCAAGATCACCGATGGGTGATCGGTATCGAGCCTCCGCTGGAATCAAATAAGACCCCCATAGCCGCCATTCCTTTAGTGGTATCCGGTAACATCGTTGGATGGCTCAACATCATCCAACCCAACACTATCAATGACCAATTAGTTAAGAGCTTCTACGCACAACAAATGCAAAATATGGCATGGATTATTTCGCTAGCAGGCCTAGGGTCTTTTCTCATTGCGATATGGTTAGTTCGTCATTTTCTTATGCCACTTAAGCAACTCAATCAGACCGCGGTTGCATTGACTAAAGGCGATTATAGTCACCAGATACCCACACACGGGCATGATGAGTTCTCCAAGCTAAGTCGAGCATTCAACTCATTAACCACCAGCTTAAGCGAGCAAAAAAAAACAAGAGAACAATGGATTACTGACATTTCTCACGAACTTAGAACCCCTCTCTCCGTTTTACAAGGTGAGCTAGAAGCCATCCAAGATGGCATTCGTCAGCCGGAGCCCAAACACATTGACTCGATGCATCATCAAGTGCACATTCTAGGAAAATTGGTGGAAGATTTATATCAACTATCGTTGTCTGATTCAGGGGCATTTCACATGAAGTTTGCCAATACCAATCTAACAAATTTGATTGATATGCAAGCACGAAACTTTGAATATCGAATTGCCGATAAGGGGCTCACATTAATTCGACAATATGATGCTCAGCAGCCTCTTTTTGTCTGGGGGGATGATAAAAGCCTGTCACAGTTAATTGGTAACCTGTTAGAAAATAGCTTTCGCTATACGGATGCAAACGGCCAGATTCAAATTTCATTACACGATATGACAGATCATATCGAGCTTCATATTGAAGACTCTGCGCCTACCGTCGATGTTGAATCGCTTCCAAGATTATTTGACCGTTTGTACCGCATCGATAAATCTCGCAGTCGTCAATATGGCGGAGCAGGGTTAGGGTTGTCGATCTGTGCCAGTATTGTCAACATGCATGAAGGCCAGATCCAAGCCCAACCTTCCGAACTTGGTGGTATCATCGTCACTGTTTCATTCAATAAACAGAAATCAGATAAATATGAATAACTCTTGTATTTTAGTTGTCGAAGATGAGCCAACACTGGGGCAAATCGTCTGCGAATATCTACAACAATCGGGCATGTCGGCACAGCTAATAACCGATGGGGCAGAGGTGATCGAGCACGTAAAACGCACGCATCCCGATCTCATTATTCTGGATCTGATGCTACCCCATCGAGATGGGTTAGATATTTATCGCGAGCTACGCACCTTTACGCAGGTCCCTGTCATTATGGCAACAGCACGCGTAGACGAAATTGATCGCTTGGTAGGACTTGAGCTTGGGGCGGACGATTATATTTGTAAGCCTTACAGTGTGAGAGAGGTCGTAGTACGCGTCAAGAATGTGTTAAGACGAACAAAAGCAGTCAACCACTCGCAAGATACTGAGCTAGACCAAGATGAATTGGCACAATCCAACACGCGTGCGTTGGTCATTAACCCAGAAAAAATGACCGTCACCTATCAACAACAGCTTTTGCCGTTAACACCCGCTGAGTTTAAATTACTGGCGTTTCTGTACGACAATTTAGGCTTTGTGTATAGCCGTGAGCAGCTCATGACACAAATATACCCTGATAATCGGTTGGTATTTGACCGCACCATTGACAGTCATATTAAGAATCTAAGAAAGAAGCTTCAAGCCATCGATAAACAATGTGATTGCATTAAGTCTGTCTACGGTATCGGCTATAAATTCGAGTTTTAAAGCACTTATCTATTCCTTACTGAAGATTAAGATAAGGTAGGTACATCATCATTAATGAGCGAATATTCAAATGACTTACGATGAATTTAACGACTTTTGCAAAGGCTTGCCTGCGACCACTTATGTGATGCAATGGAATCAATCTCATGTTTGGAAGGTTGGCGGAAAAGTATTCGCTATTGGTGGCTTAGGAAAAACACAATGGCGAGGTCAAAACACTCCTCCTGCTTTTACGTTTAAAACCTCCGATTTGAATTTCGACTTTTTAAGTGATAAATCCGGTTATAGGCCTGCACCCTATTTCGCTTCTCGCGGAATGAAATGGATTCAATGTGAAGACAGTAGCGCCAGCTCAGAAGACGAGCTTGTCTATTACCTCAAAGAGTCTTATCGCTTGGTATCTCTTGGGCTTACGAAAAAAAAGCAGAAAGATTTAGGCCTTAATCAGCCCGAATAAAACACACCCACGTTCTCAGTAGTCAGGTTCGTATACTCAATGTAGAAAACACAGACGAGTCATTAGACGCTGGTACTCATATCCCGAGGACAAATAACAACGTCCTCGGCACACCGCTTTATTGCACCCTCTCAATTCTTCCCCATCTCCACATTTTATCCATACTTCCTCCAATTTAGTTATCAATAATGGTCGTGTTCGTCACCACTACTGGTGAATAGAGCAATGGCTTTATGTCCACTGAATTCAGGAACCTGTTATGAAGAAGATCTTTCTCGCCACCACCTTACTACTCGCGACTAGCATACTACCCGTGCATGCCAGCGAAGAGCGCGACCACCGCCGTCCCCCTTCGTTTGATGAGCTCGATGTTAATGGTGATGGCGAACTGACTAAAGACGAAGTTAAAGGCCCGTTATTAGAGGATTTTGACCAATTTGATGTGGATAGCAGCGGAACACTTACCGAAAGTGAACTGCCAGAGCCCAAAAGAAAACGTTAGCTCTATGGTGACCGATTCTGGCCGTCGTTGATGTGTATAAACATCAACGACGGCCGTTTCCGTTTCTTTTGGCGTTAGTTGCTCACTTTATTTTTATTTCTTCATTTTATTTTCATTTGCGCACAATTTTATTTATTAATATCAAGGACGACCTGTGATCAAAGGCCTACCAGTTACCGTTTTATCTTCGCTTATTATCGTGGCGTACCCAAGCTCTGCAGCGCTCTATCGTATTATTGAAGTCGACACCTCTGCATTCGATTATGCGTCTGAGTTTTACACATCCAGTATTCAGTCGTCAGACCTAGGTTCATGTTTTGAACAAGATTGTGATTCCAATGATCATCCCGTAGTCGGTTACAGCATGAATGGATTAGAAGGCGTGCCGATTGATGACGAGGTGGCTTTCGGAGTGGACAAGTTTTTCTACTACTTAGACTATGATGATTTATCATCGTATTGTGAAAGTGAACTTGGCTATGCCACGTGCGATGCATGGGCAAGTAATCGTTGGTACGGTGACGCTGACAACGACATCGGAGGCTTGCAAAACGAGCGAGAGGCTTATTACTCATCCAGTTACACGCCACTCTATCGCTCTTTCGATGAAACCCAAACCTCACTGAGTGTCGACGCAGTCGTCCCTGATAATTACACATCGACATTGAGTATTGTCGACGACACCATCGAATTTAAAGCACTGAAGCGCGATACTTCAGGCAATGTAATAGGCAATGCAAGCAGCGGGTACTTTGATTATGAAGGGTATTATGCCCTCGCTTTTCGACGTCGCGGAGTCGTGATAAACGGCTCAACGGTCACCACTTTACTGCCTTCAGCTAACAGCAGCCTGTCCTTTGCAGATTCGACAGGTGAACAAGCTATGGTTGAAGAGATGGGTGGGACGCTTGCCTTTGATACATTCGTTTACCCTGCCAGCGGCAGTGACAGCCAAGTCTACGTTGTGGGCAATGCGGCCGTTGCCACCTTTGATTACTCAGACTCTTCCAAGTACTACGAAGGGCTTGACCTTAGCGGTTGTGTCGATCTTGATCAGCCTATGATCAACAGCGCTTGTCAAAACTTCGGCTTTTCGAGCCAGGCTTTTATTTGGTCGCTTGAAGATAATGGCGATACCCGCTTTTCTGTCGCATCATGGGAAACCAGCTACGACAGCTACAGCTATGCCACTGCGCAAGCAAGCATCAGGGCATCGGCAATCATCGACCATTCAGGGAGCGAGTACGACCAGCTTCCAGTGCTGGTTGGCTTTAATACTGAGCTGGCTGACGACAGTATGTTGATGCAAGCGGCGGTATTCCGCCCTATCAACACCGACAACTTTACCGTCAGTGAAAATGCCTGGGATTCGGTATTTATTAGCAATGCAAAACTAGAATCTGATGATACCTACATTTACAGCAATTCAATTGCCAAAGATATCAACAAAAATCTATTAGTCATTGGCGAAGCTAAGCGACTTGGTAGCGTTCCAGAAAATGGCACAGCAGCGAACCGAATGTTCATCGCAGATGCGAATCAAAGCACACCGACCGCCAGTTACTTTACCAGCCAGTCGCAAGGTATTTTCTTTAGCAGCGCCGGTGGTGAAGCAAACGCCATCAATGGGTTCAATGAAATTGTCGGCGAGGTCGATGCAGAAAACAGCTCAGAAATCGACAGTAAACAACGCAGACGAAGAGGGTTTATTTATCCATATAACGGAACTGGTAGTGATTCAGATCGCCGGTCTGTCTTTGCTTCAAAGGCTTGGTGGTTGGATGATCTAACCAACGGCGGAGCATACAGCGCCGACAACAATGCATATCGAATCGTCACCGCATCCGATATTAACGACGCGGGCGTCATCTCCGCCACCGCAATAAAATGTGCGTCCGGTTACGATACCACTGACCACTTCTCAACGTGTGGAGAAGGCACGACAACTGAAACCGTCGTTGCCGTTAAATTGATCCCAATAAATGGGGCCAGCAGCGCGGACATCTCATCACGAGAAGATGACACCTCAACCGTAGACAGGCAAGGCGCAAGCACTCACCCATTAACGCTTTCCGCATTATTTTTGCTAATCGCTTATCGTCGACGTTCCTTTAACAAGTAATACTAATTCTTAGCGGGTCACCTTTTTAAGCCGCATAATGACGGTGAATCAGGCTGTTGAAGCTGACAACCTCCTTGGTTATCGATACCGGTTGCCCCGCTAATATTCGCCTTCTCATTAGAGAGTTCGATCATAACAAGCGACTTTTGTATTGCTCTGGCGTTTGACCCGCGTACTTTTTGAACATGCTAATAAACGGGCTTGCTTGGTTGTAGCCTAGCGTAAACGCCACTTCTTTAACGGAATGACCACTACGCAGTAAGTCCATTGAATATAAGTATCGCACACGCAAACGCCACTCAGTAAAACTCATGCCTAGTTCACTTTGACAATAGCGAGCTAATGTCCGCTCTGTGGTGTGAACTTGCCCAGCCCAATCGTGTAAAGAGAGATCATTGGTTGGATTTTCTTCCATCGCACTCAAGATTGGAGCGAGGTACTTATGATTACTGGTTGGCAAGAAATGGTGTTGCTCTTCTTGCTCACTGAGTTGATCAAGTAGCACCTGAACTAAGCGACGATCTTTTTCAGAATCACCAATGTTGATGTCGCGGTGGCGAAAGTCTTCAATGATTGCTGAGACGATAGGCGTCACTTTAATTAGGCTGGTCTTTTGGGGGAAGGTAGCCGTGAGTTCATGCGCGATATTAAGTGAACAGTATTCTAATGGTCTGCGGTTATAACTGCAATGCATTACACCCGCAGGCACCCAAATCGCTAAGTGAGGCGGCGCAAGAAAGCGCGTACCCTGCGCTTCCATCTCTAAAATCCCACCACTGATTAGCTGTACTTGACCCCACGGGTGGCAATGCACTCGGGTTTCAGTGTTTGAAAGAAAGGCGTCAAAGTTCATGAATACATCCGACGGCATTTTTTCAATCGACAATGAAGGATGTAGGTTTCTGGTGTTTTTTTTCAAGTTGTCTTCCTATCGCGATTAATGTCCTAATGGAGATATATGTATTTATAACGACCTGTCACACTATACCCCAACACACGTATTGCGACGAGGTTCACAGTGGTTTATTTGCTTCCTTTTATTACCGTACTCATTTGGGGTGGCAATGCCATTATCAACAAGCTCGCGGCTGATGCGATTGAACCTAGTGCAATGAGCTTTTATCGCTGGTTCTTAGCCGTATTGGTGATGACACCATTTTGCTTACCAAAGCTAAAACGATACTGGCCTGAGATCCGAAAAAACAGTGGTAAACTGGCCTTCCTCGCCCTGTTGGGGATGGTGTTAAACCAGTCTCTTGGGTACTACGCGGCACTCACCACAACCGCATCAAACATGGCGCTTATCACCTCGTTAGTGCCCTTAATCAGTGTGTTTATTTCTGTCCCTCTTTTAAAAAAGCGAATCTCAATGCTCAGCATTGTCGGGGGCGTCATTTCATTAGCCGGACTCGCTTTCATGTTAGGACAGGGAGACATCGCGTTCTTTTTTAATCAAGGTATCACACAAGGTGACGGGTTAATGGCGCTCGCGGCCATCATTTATGCCACCTATTGTGTACTGCTAAAACGCTGGAAGATGAACCTGTCAAGCTGGATGTTGATCTATAGCCAAGCCGTGTTCGCGGTGATCTTGTTGTTACCGCTATTGCTTACCAGCAACCACATTGTGCCCACCCAAGCATCGCTGCCATTAATCGCTTATGCAGGGCTTTTTGCTTCTCTCATCGCGCCATTGTGCTGGGTGAAAGCGATTGACTTGATTGGTGCTGAGAACAGTGCGATGTTCATGAATTTATTGCCGGTTATCGCCGTAGCATTGGCGGCAACACTATTGGGAGAGACAATCACTGAGTTTCACCTCATTGGTGGATTAATGGTGATATCAGGCGTCATCTTATCTCAAGTCAAGCGCAGCAAACCTGTCGTCCCGATTAGCGATAATGAACTC
Organism: Vibrio sp. 10N.261.51.F12; assembly: GCF_041471725.1. Lineage (NCBI taxonomy): Bacteria > Pseudomonadati > Pseudomonadota > Gammaproteobacteria > Vibrionales > Vibrionaceae > Vibrio > Vibrio sp. 10N.261.51.F12. The sequence continues at coordinate 63,797 of NZ_JBFROV010000036.1, forward strand.
TCCGTAAATAAGCAGTAAGTAGTGGTAAGTGGTAAAACATGACCACTTTCACGATGCAACGAAACCAGCTCAAGAAAGCGGAACAACCATTAAAACAATAATGCGAATGGTTATCGCTGTAGCTTGTTGTTAACAATTTTGTCATACTCATTTCATGCCCAAAGATAATAAGGATTTTATAATGAGTAGCGGCAAACGAGACACGACGCTTCGCTTTCTTGCTGAACCCGGTGACGTCAATTTTGGCGGAAAAGTACACGGCGGCGCCGTCATGAAATGGATCGATTTAGCTGCCTATGCTTGCTCGGCCGCATGGAGTGGTAAATATTGTATCACCGCTTATGCTGGCGGCATCCGCTTTGTTGAGCCGATTCATGTAGGTAACCTAGTCGAAGTTACAGCACGGGTCATTTATACCGGCTCATCCTCCATGCACATTGCGATAGACGTGCAAGCTTGTGACCCAAAAGAACTCAATAACCGCCTAACCACACACTGTATTGTCATCATGGTCGCCGTCGACGAATTTGGCAAGCCAACCCCTGTACGCGAGTGGGTTCCTGAAACACCAGAAGACATTGAGTTACGAGAGTCGGCCATCAAGCTAATGAACATGCGTAAGCAAATTGGCGACGAAATGGAAGCCCACGTTAAATACCTCAAGTAACGGTAATAACGGTTTCAACATTCAGGTGTTCTACGCCCTAGAACATCCGAACAAAGGATGATTCACCTCATCCTTTGTTCATTTACACTACCCTCACCTTATAGCTTTTTACTATACCAAGGTTAAAGAGATAGTGACCCTATGAACAATAAAAATAACATTCACCTATACCAAATCTTTACTCGCTTGTTTGGTAACAAACACACCATCAACACGCCATGGGGAACAATGGCTGAGAATGGTGTAGGCAAGTTCAGCGACATCACCAGCACCGCATTAGATTCCATTCGTGAGCTTGGCATGACCCATGTTTGGTATACCGGTGTCCCTCACCATGCCCTAACGAATGACTATCGCGATTTTGATATCAGCAGCGACCATCCTTCCGTCGTTAAAGGCCGAGCCGGCTCACCCTACGCGGTCAAAGATTACTACTCCGTTAATCCAGATTTGGCCGATAACCCCGCCAACAGAAACGCAGAATTTCATGCACTTATCGAGCGAACTCACTTGGCAGGGCTTAAGGTGATGATTGATATCGTGCCGAACCATATCGCCCGTCATTATCAAGGCCTTAATAATCCCCCAGGCATCGAGGATTTTGGTGCCAATGATCATGACCACATTGAATACCACCGCGATAACAATTTTTATTACATTCCAAATCAGGCATTTATACTCCCCGAGCTCCCTCCACATCTTACGCCTTTAGGTGGGAATCCTCATGAGACGCTTGCCAGCCCCTTCATCGAGTATCCCGCTAAATGGACAGGTAACGGGTCGCGTTTAGCAAAGCCCAATGCCGATGATTGGTATGAAACGGTAAAGATCAACTACGGTATTCGCCCTGATGGCACTAAAGACTTCGCCGCTCTTCCTGAAGCGTATCGTTATAAAAATCATGACGAGCACCTTGCGTTTTGGCAAGACAAAGTCATCCCCGACTCATGGGTGAAATTTCGGGATATCGCTTTATATTGGTTGTCTCAAGGGGTTGACGGCTTTCGCTATGACATGGCTGAAATGGTTCCGGTTGAGTTTTGGAGTTTCATGAATGCCTCAATCAAAACGGCGAATCCTGATGCTTTTCTATTAGCTGAAGTCTACCAACCTGATTTATATCGGGACTATATCCAATTAGGTAAGATGGATGCGCTTTACGATAAAGTCGATCTCTACGATACGTTAAAAGGCATTATGCAAGGCCATGGTCACACGAGTGACATCACGAGAATTCAAAAAGATTTACACGACATTCAGCCGCATATGCTGCATTTCCTAGATAACCATGATGAACAACGAATCGCGTCTCCAGAGTTTGTGGGTGACCCTTGGGTTGCCATACCCGCAATGGCACTCTCTGCGACCATTAGTCACGCACCCACCATGATCTATTTCGGCCAAGAAGTCGGTGAACCTGGTGCCGAAAACGCAGGCTTTGGACAGCCCTCTAGGACCTCTATATTTGATTATATCGGAGTGCCAACCCACCAACGTTGGATGAACAATGGCGCCTTCGATGGCGGTGCATCCAGTGAGCAAGAATGCAGACTCCGCGCTTACTACGCGCGACTAATGAACGTTGTCCTGACTCACAATGCCTTCCTTGGGACGAGCACGTCTTTGGAGCTTGAGCAAGACGAACGTCATGGGGCTCTCGCGAGTAAACTCTATGGGTATGTGCGTCAACATCAATCAGAGCATGTCTTTGTTTTACTTAACTTTAGCCATAATGAATCCACACAACATCGGCTCAATATTCCAGGTAGTGTGATCACTCAACTCAAATTAGACATAGGGCAATATACGCTGAGTGACCTACTTGATGACACGATTCAAGCCGTGCTTAAGGTTACCCACGATGGTGGAAATATTGACCTAACACTCAAACCGTTAAGTTCGTATCTTTTACAGATCACCCCAGAAAACATCACCAACTAAGCATATATCGTCACTCTATACAGGGGGTCAGCGTCATAGGATGTCGGCCCTCTTTTTCACCCGTTAATCGTGAATGTTAACCGTATCACACTCGCCACAGTGAAATAGACAAAAGCTATAACATGTCGGTTTTTCTCTATTTTATTCTCCCACCGCACTTCCCTACAATGACCTCAACAGTTAACACTAGGATAAGTACAATGAGAACACTAAAAACATCCTTAACCGCCTTAGCAGTAACAACGTCGTTATCTTTAACCACACTATTGGCTGCACCAGCTCATGCGATTACTGAGGGGGAACTACTCATATGGATAGGAAGTGACAAAGGCTACAATGGGTTAGCAGAAGTCGGTCGCCAGTTTGAAGCGGAGACTGGCGTTAAAGTCAGTGTTCAATTTCCGGAGTCTTTAGAATCGAGGTTCCAACAGGTCGCAGCAACAGGCGATGGTCCAGACATCATTTTTTGGGCCCACGACCGATTTGGCGGCTACGCCGAGGCGGGCTTATTAAAAGACATCAATCCAAGCCAAGAATTTAAAGACAAACTGGTTTCCTTTAGTTGGGATGCAGTTACTTATGATGGCAAGCTCATTGGTTATCCAATGGCGATTGAATCGGTTTCGCTGATCTATAACAAAGACCTACTACCCGAGCCTCCTACGTCTTGGGAGCAATTGCCTCAGATTCACGCCGATATGCAAAAACTTGGCAAGCAAACCATTATGTGGGACGTCAAAAACGCCTACTTCACGTGGCCACTGGTCTCTGCGGGCAGCTATTCCTTTAAGAAAACATCAACGGGTCACGACGCCAGCGATTTAGGCATCAATAATAAACAGGCTCAACATAACCTAGCATTTTTGTTGAATATGAAGAAACAAGGCATTGTTGACCCAGGCATGGATTATGCCAACGCTGAAACGGCCTTTGCTAAAGGCGACGTTGCGATGACCATTAATGGCCCTTGGTCATGGGGAAACCTCGATAAAACAGGCATTAATTACGGCGTAGCCACCTTCCCGACTTTGGACGAGAAAAAATCAAATCCTTTCGTCGGTATTCTCAGTGCCGGTATCAGTTCAGCCAGCCCGAATGAAGATCTCGCTGTCGAGTTTATTGAGAACTATTTATTTACTAATGAAGCACTCAAAACCGTGAATAACGATAAACCGTTAGGTGCAGTCACGCTCAAGAGCTACCAAAATGAGCTAGAAGCAGACAGCCGAATTAAGTCGACCATGACCAATGCTGAGAACGGTGAAGTAATGCCAGCGATTCCACAAATGATGACTTATTGGATATCTGAGGGTGCCGCTATTGAAAATGCGCTCAACGAGAAGCAAACGGTCAACGAAGCACTAGCCTCTGCTGAGAAACAAATTTTACGTTAATACCAATTTGGTCTCGCCTCGGAATATTTAACATTCACATTCTGAGGCGATGCTTTTAGAGCCATGCAACATTAAGTTTCAACCAATTGATTTTATACATTTAATATTATAAATCCAATAAAACTCAGTCTAAGCCCCCCATCTTTTTTTGCATTTTTATGTCACGCAAAGTCATAATTTGTCATAGTGAGACCGTCCACTACATCATTATTCCATTTATTCCCAGCGGCTCACAGCGTCGCATTTTCTTACACTCTCACCTTTGATCTTTGCCCTGATCTTACCTATAAATTTAGGCGTTGTTTAAAAATCACACGTTCCAACAGGTTTCTGTCATTGAATTATTTTGACAAGAAAACTGTCTTGGTGATGCCAGCAAGTCAATGAAAGGCATCAACCAAAGAAACCGAAACAAAAACAGAAAAGACAGCCCTATTAGAATCACAGAATCGAATATGAGAGGTTAACGATGGATCGTACTTGTCCCATGTGCCGCACACCGATGATAGTAAGAGACGCCGAGCAAACCTGCCCAAGACATCAAATTGGTGAATGCTCCTACGCCCCTAGCCTGCATGAATTTGAATCTGAGAGTGAGCGAGATAGCGAACAAGATTACCCTTATTAGGACGGCTTATTCTGATACTCAGAGTTGACCGCCTATTCAATAAAAAGAAGAGTCACCGGTAGCCCGATGACTCTTCTTTTATTTCGTTTCTTTATCTCGTGCTGCTAACCGCTGGTTACTTTAAGCTCGCAGCAAAGCAGTCATACGGTGCTAATGTCATCGCTTCTAACGACGTAAACAGCACCTCTTGGTTATGACTTAGCATTTCCCCTAAGGCCAGCGTACGTAACTGTGGCTCTGCCGCCAAGTCAATGGCTACCGTCTCAGCGCTGAAGTTTGCCACCACTATGAGCGTTTGCTCACCATCGCGGCGTAAGTAAGCAAACACTTTATCGTTATCAGGTAGCAGCGGAACAAAGTCGCCATGGACAATGACCGGGTGTTCTCGACGCATCTGAATCAAGCTTCGATAATGTTGATAAATTGAGACATCACTCTGGCTGTCGGCCTGAACGTTTACATCAACAAAATTCGGGTTCACTTCGATCCACGGGGTTCCGGAAGTAAACCCCGCATGAGGTTGATCAGTCCATTGCATTGGGGTTCGAGCGTTATCTCGACTGTTCTCATGCAGCGCTCGCATCATCTCTTCATGGGAGACCCCAGACTCTGTTTTCACCTTGTAAAAATTAAGTGACTCAATATCTCGATATTGATCCAACGAATTAAATTTCACGTTGGTCATGCCGATCTCTTCGCCCTGATAGATATAAGGAGTGCCTTTTAAACAATGAAGCACTGTCGCGAGCATCTGCGCGGATTTGATACGATACTCTCCCTCATGGCCATACTTAGAGACCGCCCGTGGTAAGTCGTGATTGTTCCAAAATAACGAGTTCCATCCTGTGTCTTTCAGCGCAAGTTGCCACTTAGTCAGAACCTGTTTAAACGCCGGGAGATCAAGCGGTAACGGCGACCATTTGTCCCCTCGGTTCCACGTTAGGGTAATGTGCTCAAACTGAAACACCATTGATAGCTCTTCGCGGTCTTCGCCGCTATACAACTTGGCAATGTCCGGTGTGGCATCCCATGTTTCACCGACGGTTAATAGATCTTTGTCGCCAAATGTCGCGTGATTCATGGCCTGTAAAAGGGAATGTAAGCGAGGACCATTGCCCGTGATACCTTTATCGATCTCTTTTCCAATCAGATCGATGACATCAAGACGAAAGCCGCCTATGCCTTTATCAATCCACCAGTTCATCATTGCATGTACTTCTTGATGCACCCTAGGGTTTTCCCAATTCAAGTCCGGCTGCTTTTTGGAGAACATATGCAAATAATATTGCTGCGTCTGTTCATGCCACTGCCATGCACTGCCTCCGAAAATAGAATCCATCTCACTCGGTGCACTGCCATCCTCGTTAGCATCGCGCCACACGTAGTAATCACGATACGGTGATGCTTTTGAACGACAAGCTTGTTTAAACCATTCGTGCTCATCGGAGGTATGGTTCACCACAAGATCCATCACGATGCGAATGCCTCGAGCCTTGGCTTCTTGTAATAAGGCATCCATATCTTCCATCGTGCCAAATTCTGGGGTAATCGCTTGATAGTCAGAAATGTCATAGCCGTTGTCATCCATAGGAGACTGATACACAGGTGACAACCAAATAACATCAATGCCTAGCTGCGCTAAGTAATCGAGTTTTGAACGAATACCATTGAGGTCACCAATACCATCACCGTTAGAATCACAAAAGCTTCTTGGGTAAATTTGATACACCACCGAGTCGTGCCACCACTTTTGTTCCATCGTTATGCCTTATTAAATGAGTCATTATTACGCCACTGTAGCGACACATCACTAGGAAATAAAATAGAATCTTCGTATAATAATATAGTTTTTATTTATATCACCAGTCATTTCACCAAGCGTAATGCAACGTGAATAAGGGATCCAATGGCCATCAACAAATCCATAAAATATTTTCTCGCCGTGGCAAAGCATGGCAACATCAAACGTGCCTCGGATGAACTCTTTCTCAGCCAACCTTCTCTCACCTCTGCAATCAAGAAATTGGAGGCTGAGCTTGGTGCGCCTTTATTTAATCGGTTATCAAAAGGTGTCGAATTGACGGCTTACGGCGTTAAATTTCGGTCATTTGCGCAAGAACAACAAGAACAATACTTCGCACTAAAACATCAGTTCAACGACATGCAGCAACGTCAATTTGGTAAGATAAAAATCGGCACTGGTGAGGTATGGTGGGAGCACATCGTCAAACCTACCGTTGCCTATTATCAGCAACAAAACCCAGCCAGCTCCTTTCATTTGGAGTTTGGTAATAACCTGACGTTACTGAGCCATTTAATGCAAGGTGATATAGATTTATTTGTTGGCCATGAGGTTTTAGACCTATCTGAACACTGCCGAGTGATGTTTGAGCCGCTATTCCAAGACTATGAATCGATTTATGTAGGATCTCAACATCCCCTAGCCCAATCTCAACAACTATCTACGGGCCTAGCCATGGAGACTATCGATCAATATCCACTACTAAGAGTCACGCCTAGCCACCCAAGACATCAGTCCGTATTGGCCAACGGGTTACCGCATAATACGGAACTTGATGAGCGTATTATTTATGATGTCGATTCCGTCTCTGCCAGTATTGATATGTTAAAAATGACCCCAGCGGTTATGCCTTATAGTAATCATGCGCATGAATGGCTCACCTCTCAAGGGTTAGTGATGATCAACACCGATCGCGCTAAAGTTGGAAACATCGGGATTTATACCAAAATCGGGGAGTCTAAAACCCGTGTTGGTGCCTTTTGCTCCAACCTAAAACAGCACGCTAAGGGTTTGATCTAAATTGTCAGGAGTAAGTTAAGTCACCAATCTGTCATTTTTCTTTCATTAAAGTTTGATGTAATCGCGGCAGTGAATAAGATTTAACTGAATGGAGCCTGCCTTGGCTGTAAATGACATTACCCTAAGTGAAACAACCCTCAGTGATTTGAAGGCCGTTGAGTACCAGTGGGTGAGAACGATGTATGTGGAGGGCTATCATCGAGATGAAATCAACCACTATATTCAAACTTGTTTTGGTGGAGATGGTGTGTTTGCTGATTTATTTCAAAAGGTCGCATTAGAGCAAGAGAGTTTGTATGTCCTGCTCCAATACGTAGGGTGCGCGCCTTCTAACCGAGAGCTGAATTTGTAGCGCCTTGAGACAACGGAGAACGTTTGAGTATGACATCCACCTCCGTTGTCGTGTAAGGCTTGTCTATTTTAGTCTTAACGTCTTCCACAAAGCGTTCATAGCTTTTAAAGGTCATGGACTCTCTTTTTGGGTCAACATAAATACTGACCCAAGTCTTTCGCCCTAACTTGGCAATAAAGATATCCACCAGCTCAATATCGTACTCTTGTGCTAATCCACGTAATCCACGATAGATAGGCTTAGTGTGCTCGATAGGTGGCGTTGCTAGTGTCAATTCCCGCATACCATTTTTAATGAGCTTTATCGGATCACCAATAAACGCCAAACTAAACAGCACGACGAGGATTTGGTCAATATAGCGGTCGATGAACCCGAGTGCGGTTCCTTGAAGCAATAGAACCAATATCAATGCCACCCCAATCGCCCCCGAAATCACGCCATTAATAAACCACGCATTCTTTTCGGCCTTTAAAATATCGGACCGAGACTGGTTATACCCTATATGACACACCCAATACATCAGACCGCAAATCATCACCGCCGGAAACACATAGATAGCCATTAGCGTAATCGCGGGCTCTCGACCGCCGGAAAGTAATACTGGAATATTACTGCCTACCGCAAAAGCAATCAGGATCAAAATGGTGATTCCTTTGATCACCACAATCAGTGGTTCAAAGGCATAATAGCCAATAGGATAGTGACGTGACGTACCTGATTGCGCAAGTTGTGCAATTCGCAATGACGCAAACGAAACCACAGCGGACAACAGATTAAAGGATGCATCTAGGAGGATGGCACTCGACCCTGAAATCATGGCCATTACCCCGCCCCACAGCGCCAATACACTCGCGCCGATTGCCGAACTAATAAGCGCTTTCGATTCATCAATTTTAATCATTTAAATTCCTTTTATACATTCTTCGCGTCATGCGCCACTATCAAAATATATACCATATAGACCTAATATTACCTACAGCACAATGCACTAGTTGCTGAAATATAAAGCAAACAGCCGCTCTTTTTTATCAGCAGCATGACACTCATTGTCTGAGCTATTCATTATCAAAATATGAATAAAGGTAACATTTATTAAATCTCTGACAAGCCAAGACAAAAACTGTCACGGCTCCTACCAACCCCCACGGCATGTTGACAAGCCAGATTGATGAATGCCTTACTTTTTAGAGACTACTTCCCAGAGAGTAAAATAATGTATAAATCAAAAGCAGTGGTCACCCTTTTATCATTGGCATTAAGTCTAACGCACTTTAATGCCGTTGCTCACCCCTCAGGACATCACGGGCACAAGCACAAGCACAAGCACCATAAAGAAGTCATTGTGGTGAAGAAGCACAAGCCATCACCGAAGAAAAAGAAGCCAAAGCATAAACACTATCATTACAAGTCAATGCCTAGACAAACGACCTACATCAGAATAGGCAATTTTACTTACGCCAATGTCGAGGGACATTATTACCAACGCCAAGGCGATAGGTACATCAACGTGATTCTAAATTAAGCGTGACACAAAAAGAAAATGCCCGAGCAAGCTCGGGCATTGGTTACAAAAACTGTTAATAGTGATAGTAAGGAATCCTGGTAACAGCCAGCTACGCGTAACACCAGCGTTGCTTGATTAACTAGTCGGCGGCCAAACCAATGTGACGCTAATCGAAGCAAAAACGGGTGATCTTGCGATCACCCTTATCGTTATTATCCTTTAACACCACCGGAAGTGAGTCCACCCACTAACCAACGCTGTGCAAGCAAGAATACGATTGTGATTGGTAATGCTGACAGCACCGCTGCTGCTGCAAAGTCGCCCCACAGATAGTTCTGAGGATACAAATATTGCTGCATACCAACCGCTAATGTGTACGAGTTTACATCAGAAAGCAGTAACGACGCCACAGGTACTTCACCTACTACCCCGATAAACGACAGGATAAATACCACCGCTAGAATCGGCACTGAGAGTGGTAACAATACCAGTCTAAACGCTTGCCAAGGTGTCGCACCATCCAAAGCCGCCGCCTCTTCAAGTGAATTATCAATGGTCTCGAAGTACCCTTTAATCGTCCAAACGTGGAGTGCTATCCCGCCTAAGTAAGAGAAGATCAAGCCACCATGCGTATTCAAACCAAGGAACGGAATATACTGACCTAACTTATCAAACAGAGCGTAAAGCGCCACAAGTGCCAATACGGCTGGGAACATTTGGAAGATCATCATCGCTTTCAAGATGGTGTTCTTGCCAGAAAAGCGCATACGAGCAAACGCGTAAGCTGACGTTGTTGACAGTGCCACAATCAAAATTGAGGTGATACCCGCGACTTTGATTGAGTTCCATAGCCATAACAACACAGGGAACGGCGGTGGGGTTACAGACCCATCGGCGTTAACGACCGAAATACCCAAGGCTAACTTCCAGTGCTCCAATGATGGATTATCTGGAATTAAGCTGCCCGACGCAAAGTTACCCTCACGGAACGAGATTGCAATAACCATCAACAGTGGGAAGATGATCATGGACAGGAATACCCACAGCGCAATATGCGTTGCCCATACACGGTATTTTAAAGACTTACCTTGTACCATTGCCATTGTTCTATTCCTTAGTCTTGAGACAATTTAGTGAAACGTAGGTTGAGTAGTGCAAGTCCACCAACCAACAGGAAGATAAGCGTTGCAATCGCACTCGCTAGACCAAAGTCTTGACCACCTGAACCTTCGAAGGCAATACGGTATGTGTAGCTTACCAATAGATCGGTATAACCCGCTGGTTCAGAGGTACCAATCATGTTCGGACCACCTTGCGTCAATAGCTGTATCATTACAAAGTTATTGAAGTTAAAGGCGAAGCTCGCAATCAATAATGGGGTGAGTGGTTTAATCATCAACGGAACCGTGATCTGACGGAAGTTGTGCATAAAGCCGGCACCATCAATCGCTGACGCTTCGTACAGGTCATCAGGAATCGCTTTAAGCAGTCCCATACACAGGATCATCATGTAAGGGAAACCCAGCCACGTATTCACTATCAAGACCATGGATTTGGCTAGAATAGGGTCTGAGAACCAGTTTGGACTAATACCAAAGATGGACTCAAGCACCATATTTATCTCACCAAAGCTTTGGTTAAATAGACCTTTAAAGATCAAGATAGAGATAAACGCTGGTACCGCATAAGGAAGAATCAAGAGTACTCGGTATACTGCACGACCTTTCAAGGCTTCCCATTGAACGACACTCGCCAATATCAAGCCAATAACGAGCGTTAAGACAACGGTTAGTACCGAGAACACCACCGTCCAGATAAAGATGCTAATGAAAGGTTCTTTGATGCCATCGTCTTTCCAAACACGCTCAAAGTTGTACGTGCCAATATCGACAACAAAACCCGGTGATACCGTATTGCCAATAAATTCACCGTTAGCGTCTATCGGTTGATAGAAACCCACTTCCATATTTGCTCTGAAGATCTCACCCGTTTTATTGTTAAGGAGATCGCTTGAGCCTTCAATATGGGAGTACAAGGGTTGAACAGAAGCAAATTTGCGTAGACCACTCATACGAATGTCTTCACCGCTTGGCATGTTCAAATCTAACGTGCTTAAAATCGCACGGCTTTGAATGATAGCTTTAATGGCTTCTTTTTCACCGACTTGACCGTCAGCAAGTTTCAAGTCAAATTCTGGCGCAGGGTTATTCATATCAAATTCGGGCGTCGCGAGTAGCTGATCGCCGTCTTTGACATAAATAACGTGTCCGTTATCCGTCTTGTACAAATCAAAATTGTAGCTGTCGCCACTTTGGAATGTGCGCTGAGTTAACACGCTTTGTGTTCGCTCTAATGACAGTTGGTTTTTAGCACTGTAGTTCGTGAATGCGAGTCCGACGGTATACGCTAAAGGGAAAATAATGAAAAGAATCATGCCCGCAATACCTGGATAGATATAACGGTGTGCGTACGTTTTTTTACTGCCAAAGATGTAAAGTGCCAGAGCGGTTAAAATCACAGTAAGCAAGGCGAAAGCAAGCTCACCGCGTGAATACATAAGAATTGTCGCGTAACCGTTGACTAGACCGACCGAACCTAATGTTCCCCATTTAAGGAATACTTTTTTACTGCTCGGTGTCTTAGTGGTTGGCGCTGACATGGCATCTGAACCTTGAACTGACTGCATAAAAGGACCTGCTAGCGATAAATCAAAAAATGAAAATGAAGGAGGGGTTACCCCCTCCTTAAAGGGTGTTACTCATTTACGTGGTACTGATTAGCTACATAGTTAATTCACTAAATATCTAACTATTTTACTTTGTCATTTGCTTTTCTGCGTCTACAACCGCTTCGTCTACAGTTTGGCGACCATCAACAACATTAACGATAGTGTTTTTAGCAGAAGCCCAGAATGCACTCATTTGCGGTACATTTGGCATGATTTCACCATTCATTGCGTTGTCCATTGTCGCGGCAATGCGTGTATCTGAGTCTAGCTCTTTTTGGAAAGAAGTTAGAGCAACAGCGCCTAGAGGCTTATCGTTGTTCACTTCACGTAGACCATCGTTAGTCAGTAGGTAGTTCTCTAAGAACTCAACCGCTAGGTCACGGTTAGGTGATGCAGTGCTGATACCCGCGGTAAGAACACCAACGAAAGGTTTAGATGCTTGACCGTTAAATTTAGGTAGCGTCGTTACACCATAGTTGATGCCTGACTTCTCAACGTTTGCCCAAGACCATGGACCATTGATAGTCATCGCCGTTTGACCTTGGTTAAACGCAGATTCTGACACTGAGTAATCCATATCAGCCGAAATCACGCCCTTGTCTACTAGAGACTTAACAAATGTCAGTGCGTCTTTTACGCCATCTTCAGCAATACCTGAATCTTTAACATCGTAGCCCGTGCCTGTGTACTTAAATGCGTAACCACCATCAGCCGCCATTAGTGGCCATGTGAAGTACGGTTCTTTTAGGTTCCACATGATTGCCGACTTGCCATCTTTCGCAAGTTTCGTGTTTAGCGCTTCAACTTCTTCCCACGTTTTTGGTGGATTAGGCACTAGGTCTTTGTTGTAAATAAGAGACAAAGATTCAACTGCAACCGGGTAACCGATAAGTTTGCCGTCGTATTGAACCGCATCCCATGCAAAATCAACGATGCCATCTTTTGTTTCTTTAGACGGTTTCACTTCAGCTAGAAGACCCGCGTCTGCGTACTCACCAAAACGGTCGTGAGCCCAAAAAATGATGTCTGGACCGTCACCAGTCGCAGCAACTTGAGGGAAACGGCTTTCAAGACCATCTGGATGAGCGACAGTTACTTTAATACCTGTATCTTCTTCGAACTTCTTACCCACTTCTGCAAGTCCGTTATAGCCTTTGTCACCATTAATCCAAATAGTGAGTTGTCCTTCTTCGATAGCAGCATTTGCACCAAAAGAACCAAGAGCAACTAGCGTGCCTAACGCTACAGTACTAAGGGCTTTTTTCATGTTCATATCCTTTTTTATAGTTTTGATAGCAGGGTTATCCAGAGGGTCGTCCAGAGGATTTTCCTTAATTTCGACGAGTATCATCCGAAAAATACAGCAAGGTCTCATCATCCTAATCTCTACGCCCTATCGAGTAGCGACAGTTTCCGTGATCTCAATCGCCCAAGACTATAGATCAGCATCACAAAACAATCTTCTGTTGTGACTCAATTCACTATTAGAGCATTGATTTTTTTGACCTAGATCTCATCAAGCGTTTCTACTCCCTAGCCCCCTCATCCCCGGCTACTCCCCCTATAATTATTTTTCACAGGAGGATGTACTGATTGCATGATTCACGGAAACTGCAGTCATCCAAGAGTGGATGGTAAGAACCCTTGCCAGTCGACCTTCTTTTATAGGTCATCAAACTGGTTTTACATCGCCGGAGTCGTTACGTAGTCACACATTCAAGTACTTAGTGGTAATTTATTTTACGGGGGGAGGCTTGAGTTTTGTGGCGGGGGATACGGATGACATCTTGGCTTTGAGGGTGGCGTGTATCGTACAGCGCCACCCTTTTTTTCTTTCCATCGGGCGCCTTTTATTACATTAGAAGCATTCAAATTTATTATCACAACTTCTATTGCAACAAAAGGTTACCCAAATCACTGACCAATTTCCTATTATTAGCGGTCAAATTATCTCTATAATGACCGGCAGAAAGAAATAAACGAATCGAGGACGATCCACATGGCGAGTGTCACGTTAAAAAATGTTAGCAAAGCGTACGGTGACGTACTGATCTCCAAAAACATCGACCTAGAGATTAACGAAGGTGAATTTGTTGTTTTTGTTGGCCCATCAGGTTGTGGCAAATCGACTCTACTGCGTTGTATTGCAGGATTAGAAGACATCACTTCTGGCGACTTATACATCGGTGGTGAACGCATGAATGATGTTGAGCCTTCAAAACGTGGTGTTGGCATGGTGTTCCAATCTTATGCGCTTTATCCTCACTTAAACCTTTATGACAACATGTCTTTTGGTCTTAAACTCGCCAAAGCCGATAAATCAGAAATTGACCGTCGTGTTGAGCAAGCCGCTGAGATTCTGCAACTTGGGCACCTGTTAGAGCGCCAGCCTAAAGCCCTGTCTGGTGGTCAGCGTCAACGTGTTGCCATCGGTCGTACCTTGGTTTCACAACCAAACTTATTCCTGCTTGATGAGCCTCTATCCAACCTCGATGCGGCGCTTCGTGTCAACATGCGAGCGCAAATCACTAAGCTACAACGTCAACTTGGTTGCACCATGATCTATGTCACACACGATCAGGTTGAAGCCATGACCATGGCTGACAAAATCGTAGTATTAGACGCCGGTTGGGTGTCACAAGTTGGTAAACCGTTAGAGCTTTACCATTACCCTGAAAACCGCTTTGTTGCTGGCTTTATTGGCTCTCCAAAAATGAACTTCATGAGCGTGGCGATTGAAGACGTGGAAGCGCAGCAAGTTAAAGTAAAACTCTCTGATGGTGTATCGTTCTGGATTCCAGTTGATGGCACCACCGTAAACAAAGGCGATCGTATGTCGATGGGTATTCGACCAGAACACCTGCTTCACGCCGATGATGCCGATGCTTGCGTTGAAGGTGAAGTCATGATGGTTGAAAAACTGGGTAACGAAACTCAAGTGTACCTAAACCTAGAAAGTGCCGACGCAGATGTTATCTTCCGTCAGCCAGACACTTTGTCTGTTGAAACTGGCGATAAATTTGCCATTGGCATTCCAGCACACCGTTGCCACCTATTCCATAGTGATGGTCGCGCTTGTCGTCGTCTTTATCAGGAAGCGGGGGTTTAAACCTTAAGAGTCCGTTTTTTATCACGCAGTAGCGCTCTATACAAATAAAAGCCCCACTTCACACTGAAGTTGGGGCTTTTAACTATCTAATAGTGTTATCTGACACTGCACATCAATCACCCAACGTTGACTGGTTTTCTTTTCATAAAGCTCGAGAGGAAACTGCATTTTATCTAAGCTGTACCTCGCTACTCCACCATTGATATCAATCTTTAAGGTGGAATGTGTTTGGGTTGTTATGGTTAAAAGCCCTGAATTTTGCTCTCGCTCTATTGAAACTTGTATGTAATCTTTTACAAGTTCGCAAGTAAAATGGGGCAATATCACAAGTGAAGATGCATGAACGTGACCAATTAAAAAAGCGGCGTAAAACGCCGCTCTGAAAAAACTAAACATGAATTAGTTTTGATCAACAAACACTGTACTGTTTTGAACGTTATTCATTGAGATGTATGAATTATCATCCCACGATTGAGAAACTACAATACCATTGCCTGTCCCCATTGTCGCTCCACTGTTATTACTCGATGCAACGAGATAGATTTCACTATTAGAGCGTTTTCCTTTCTGTTTTAGGTCTATAATATTACTGTCACTTTCATTTAGCGTAATAATAGAATCGTGTTTCTCACCCTTTTGATAAGAAGTAATGTCGTTGAGGTCACTATTATTCAAGTAAATATCAGACTCATGATAATCTCCTACCTGATCAACATCGATAGTATTCTTCTTGCTCCCTATTGAACCAGTCAAATTAATTTTTGAGTAGTTTTCTTGACCGTTTTGGGTAACATCTACCATACCATACCCATTACCGTTGTTATCACTGTCTGCGGAGATTCTGACCCAAGAATCGTTTTGTAATCCATCTTGGTCAATAGTTACATCATTCCCTCCACTCGTCCCGTAAATTTGTACGAGTGAGGTATGTGCCGTGCCAGTACCATCTTGATTGACATCAACATCATTTCTAGTTCCAGGGCTCTGTAATCTCATATCTACAACCGAGACATTATCATCCCTGCCCGCAGCACCTTGTACTACTTTCACGTTACTTAGTTCTGTATTCTGCATTAAGATAACACTATTATTATCGGCGTTTTGCATATACTGATTATAGCTAGATACGTCAACCTCGGGTGTCGCTGCAATTACTCCACCACTTACCAGAGCTGCTGACACTAATATCGCTAATTTTTTCATAATAACAACCTTATTTCCTTTAAGTTTCCATGTCGACTAATTGCTTCATTCGAAGCGATTTACACAACAAACTAATATGAGAACTGGCACTAATTAGTTTGATCTATGTACACTTTCATTGAATTAGAGGCATCGATAATTATAATATCACCTCCATTTTGAGAGATACCCAGATTTGCGTTCCCGGAACCTCCTACAAATGCAAAATTATTGTCCTCAGTCTGATTAATACTGACTTTACTTGCGGTGAACATCGAACTCGACTGACCAACTATTGCTATGTTGTGGTCACCAGATTGAAGGACAAGTGCCTCAGAATTGCTACCAATCTGACCGACAAGTGCCTTGTTGTTGTTACCTTCCTGTCTAATGTAAGCCGTGTTGTTAAAGCCAGCCTGACCTATTACCGCTTTGTTTGAATTTCCTTCTTGCATTACTTTTGCTTTATTGGCTCCTTGATTACCCAAACTACTTTGTTTAATCAACACCGAAGAACTACGTGCGTTGGTTATGTTTACTTCAGCATAATTATCGATATCAAGAGATCCAGAGCCAGACAATTCTAAGTAATCATCGGCTATATCAGAGCTGATCCCATTCAAAAATCCTTCGTCGTAGTCTAAGCTTGCTCCGGAACTAAATATAACGTTGCCACTAACCACTGTTGGAGACAGCATTATTAGAACAGTACCCAATATGGTTGGAGACAAACTCTTCCATACCCTTGTATACATACGTCCACCAAATAATTAAATAAAATAGAAGACAAATCAGAAAGAGCCCATGGTCTGAACTAGTCCTTGTTAACTTGTCAAAATTGTAAGAGTGTTTGATCAGTACAACCATAAACTTAAATTCAATTATTTCTTAGCTTTTCGAATATTTTGCTTTAAATAACTCTAAAGAAAAGACACCTAAGTCGCAGCAAATAATCTCATTAACTAAGTCAAGAGTTTATATGTGTGTTCTGATGTATGACATACTATTTATTTCATATCAAAGGTGGCTTCAGATCTTAAATCGGACTTATCCAATTTGGAACAAAATGACTTATTTCTTCATTCTTTTCATCACATTAATCACGAGTGTTTATCCCGTCTATGCATCGGGGGACAATGGTATCGATGAAAATGGTAGTGCATTAGAGAGTGAGACTAGAGATAAGGTTATTTTCAACGATTTTAATGAAGTTAACGGAGTCATTGTCGATAGAACAATTACACGCCTCGGCGAAGATTTTTATTTTTTCTTTTCTCAGAAGCTAAATGATACATATCCGGACTTAAGGGAAAATCTAACGATCAAGGAAATACCAACTGCGCTTTCGGGAAGCATCATAGAAGTGTACCACTCCAGAAAAGCAATATTCAGAACAGCTTTGTCACCCGGTAGGCAGACTGCGAAAGAAAGGGCTGGAGATGCAATGCGCGTTGTCGGCAATTATATCATTCGATGGCAAGCAGAAAGATTGTATCTAGATACTTTCGATCTCGAACATGATGAATTTTAGGGTGACAAGGATGACAAACCTAATCAAGAAGACTTTAACGACCTCTACTTTGGTAATTTTGCCACTGTTTTCTATGAACATGCACAGCTCAGAGCTAGTGTACACACCTGTGAACCCGAGTTTTGGTGGTAACCCACTCAATAGTTCACACTTGTTTAATCATGCCAATGCTATTAATGATTATGACGACCCAGATGGGTCATCGTTCGATCTAGGTAACGATGAGTCAGCATTGGACCGCCTTGCATCTAGCTTGGAATCCAGACTCATTAGTCAACTACTTGCTGACATTGGTAATGGTAATACCGGCCAACTCGAAACTGATGATTTTTTCCTAAATGTTGTCGATACAGACGGTACTTTGCTCGTCCAAATTGTCGACAAAGCGACTGGGGAATCCACTGAAATCAGTGTATCCGGCCTTAATCCCGACCTCTAATTTACAAGGATAGTATTATGAAAGGTCTACTATATATATGCCTCGCGTTTCTGCTTGGAGGCTGCGCAACATCTTTGGATATACCAGATACCTCCGCAGAGCCTAAGCTCATGCCTAGGGGTGCGACTTACACAGATTTAATTTCACTTCCTAAACCGGCAGGCAAGATTTTAGTCTCTGTTTATGATTTTAGAGATCAAACCGGACAGTACAAACCACAACCAAACAGTAACTTTTCAACGGCGGTGCCTCAGGGGGGAACATCGCTGTTAACCACGTCACTGCTAGATTCTCAATGGTTCATACCACTTGAGCGTGAAGGACTTCAGAACCTTCTAACTGAAAGAAAGATCATTCGAGCAGCACAGAAGAAAGATAAAATGATCTCAAACCATGGTGCCGATCTATCATCGTTAAATTCAGCGAATGTGGTGATTGAAGGTGGTATTGTCGCCTACGACTCTAACATCCGAACCGGTGGTGTTGGCGCTAAGTATTTAGGTATAGGGGCATCTGGCCAGTACCGAACGGATCAAGTGACGATCAACCTCAGAGCGGTCGACGTACGAACAGGCCAAGTACTTCTTAGTATTACCACCTCTAAAACTATTTCTTCGCATGAGATCGGTCTTGGGGCATTCCGTTTTATTGACTACAAAGAACTGCTCGAAGTGGAATTGGGTTACAGCAACAATGAACCCGTTAACATTGCCATTATGTCGGCCATCGACGCTGCGGTTATTCACCTCATCATTAAAGGCATGGAGCGTGGTATGTGGTCATCTAACGACCCAGAGGCGAGTTCTAACCCAATTATTGCCAAATACTCCAACGCAAAAACTGAAATTCTATAAAACCTGAAACTCAAACGATAAGCAGCAAATGGGGCTACGCGGAAAATGGATATTACCCGTAGCCCTATTTTTTTATCTGCTGCTCAACCATGATGATCACTCGCTTATCTGACAATAAAATAGTGAGTACCCCCCCACTCTCGACAACTACTGTGTTTGGGCACTTAAATACGAGTAAGCAAGCACCTAATCACATCACACTATCTTCTTACGCTGTTTTTACCTCATGATGATAGAAGCCCAGCAATAAGCGCATTGAGATCTTCTAAGCTAGTCAGCTTGCGCACCCTTTTGGGCTTGTGAAAAACGATATGCTTGTTGCCGTTACTCACCATTCGACGTCACGTTAATGCGTTAGGGTTTAATCAAGGTATCAACGGCTTCCCTTCGGTCATCAACTCACTAACATTGAGGTTAAAGTAGATTGAAACAGATTCTACAAGCATCAAAAACGCCTCTTTCCTATTTGGCAAGAGGCGCTCTAAAAAGGTGTTTAGTGTTTTTTATCGAAACGTTACAGGCATAACCTTGTTAATCCTGCTTTGTGACAACTCATACCACACCGCGATTCTAAGATTAGACAAACTCATTGGAACCTATGTTATTTTTGGCCCACAGCAGCGCTTGAAGTCGATTCTTTACTTTGATTTTTTTGAAGGTATTGTGCAGGTGCGCTTTGACGGTATTTTCACTCACAAAAAGTGAATCCGCGATTTGAGTATTGGAGGCGCCGTCGCCGAGAAGCTTAATGATTTGCTGCTCGCGCTTCGTAAGCTTTGAATAAGAGTGACTTGTCTTAGCGCACTGACGTCCACGATAAAACTTGATGTATTCGTACACCAGTTTGCGGCTCATCCACATCTCGCCTCGTAAAATGCATTCAAAGCCAGTGACGAGCTTGTCAAGATTATCGGTAGAGTAAAAGATACCAACCAAGTGTTGCCACTTCAACATCTCCGCATGTGACAGCTCTGGTGAGGTATTGATTAACACTTCTTGCACCTGCTCTGGCAAACTCTCTCTCAAGTCTTGATATTTCTCAATGTGCTTTTCTGTCATCGCAGGATGGTCGACAATAACAAGATCGAAGTTAAACTCTTTTAAGCTAAGCTTACAACCGCTTAAACGATCCGGAGAGAGAAGTTTGATACTGATATCAACCTTCTGCTCAATAGAATCTTTAAGCAAGCTTGACTGTAGATTGTTTTCCGCCAACAAGATGGCTCGTCGGGTCTGTAAGTCTACGGTCGGCATAGCACACTCCCTGTCACTATTAGTTATCCAAAAGTAATAGTAAAGTTAAACTTTTTAATGCATTCGTCAAGTATAGGTTTTAGGAGAAAAAATACGCGCGCGAGTAAAATCAGCTAATAATCAGGCAATTAAACTGACAATCTCATAAATGAGACAGCTTTAAGTTAAGTTCTCTCAAGTAAAAATACAAATAAGCAACTTAATTACAACAGGTGGTTCTAATTATTATGTGTGATCATTTTGATTCATATCATACGAGTCATATGAGATAAGCAACGAACAAGATAAGCTATTGCGGTGCTTAGGAAAACACCGCGATGGGAATCAACGATTAATGTAATGGTGCACTGTTTTTATCATTAAACTTTCCAAAATATTGCTCTAGAATTTCAGATGTTAGTTTACCTTCTGCTTCCAGTTGCTTTAGCTTTTCTGCAATTTCACGTTGCTCTTCAATTGAAGGCAATGAGACTTCTGGCTCACCGTCAGTTTGAGAAGACATCAATTCCAGTTCTTTCTCGAAATCACTCATAACACTACCCTTTCTCTATCAATAATAATTCGGCTAGTTTACTGGTTTTGTCATACCGAGGCTAGTGGCGTTCACAAGTCCTCGCCTCATAGCCCACGCCCCCATGAACTCAATGGCGATAACATCACGTAATCTCTGTTCAACCAAATAGAGTGTTGAACAATACCTTTGAACCTCTTACATTGTTGCCTACTGTCATTACGACTCACTTTATGATTATTACAAACATGACTACCATCATTACAAAACAATGACATAACGAATGGAACTTTGATAAGTTACGCGCATCTATCTATAACGTATTGCTATTCGTAAGTGATGGCTATTTGTAACCTAAGAGCATGTAAACGTATGACTATTTGTCACATGTAATGCTTACAACATACTTCGACTCTTCAATGTAATGTCACTCGTATTAGCACGATGTCGGTAAAAAGGAAAAATGGACATGCCCAAGCAAGCCTTTCAACAACTTCAAGGTTATTTGGAATCACAAGTTATTGGTCAAAAAGAGCTGGTCAAACAGCTGCTCATCGCTTTACTCGCCGATGGACACATACTCGTCGAAGGGCCTCCTGGGCTTGCCAAAACCCGTGCGGCGAAGGCACTAGCTGATTGTATTGAAGGCAGTTTCCATCGAGTTCAGTTTACCCCTGATTTGCTCCCCTCTGATTTAACGGGTACTGATATTTATCGACCAGAAAATGGCGAGTTTGAATTTAAGGCGGGGCCAATTTTTCACTCGCTATTGCTTGCCGATGAAGTCAACCGAGCGCCAGCCAAAGTACAGGCGGCCATGCTCGAGGCAATGGCAGAGAAACAAATCAGTGTTGGGCAGACGACTTATCCTTTACCCGATTTGTTCCTTGTCATGGCAACGCAAAACCCGATTGAACAGGAAGGCACTTATCCACTTCCTGAGGCTCAGCTTGACCGATTCTTACTGCATCTCGATGTCGATTACCCAGATGCAGACAGCGAACTTGAGATCCTAAAACTTAATAGAGGCGAGGCGCTTGGACAACACGTTCAACCTGAGCAAGCTATTTCTCAAACAGAAATATTTGAGGCTCGCCGTCAAGTGCTGTCGATTCACATGTCAGACGTTATCGAACGCTATATTGTTCGCCTTATCATTGCTACGCGTCAACCAAGCCAATACAGTGAAAAATTATCAAAATGGCTCGAGATGGGCGTCAGCCCGCGTG
This sequence comes from Vibrio sp. 10N.261.51.F12, assembly GCF_041471725.1. Lineage (NCBI taxonomy): Bacteria > Pseudomonadati > Pseudomonadota > Gammaproteobacteria > Vibrionales > Vibrionaceae > Vibrio > Vibrio sp. 10N.261.51.F12. Next base: position 85,941 of record NZ_JBFROV010000036.1, read on the forward strand.
CAACGATTGCCTTAGACCGAGCCAGTCGTGCCAACGCATGGTTATTCGGTCGAGATTTTGTTAGCCCTGAAGACGTTCATGCCGTTATTTACCCTGTGCTTCGCCACCGCCTGCTCCTTAGTTATCACGCCCAAGCTGAGGGCATTAAAGGGAATGATGTCATCGATGAGTTGCTCGGCACCGTTGCCTCGGCATAGTTGATACTGTAAACGGGTAGCATTAATGTTATTAAAAAATAATCAATTTTTTAAACGAAAAGCGAAGCAGAGTAACCCCTTAGAGCTTGCTGTCACGCAGGGGAACCTGCCTGCGCAGTGCAATGGGGTGAGCCTAACTGTCGACGAGCTCGCTTTTTACCAGACTCATGGCAAGCGCTGGCAACCACCAGCCAGAAGCCTCTGGTCACAGCTAAATGGCGCACACCTAAGTGCACATAAAGGCCGAGGTATGACGTTCTCTGAAGTGCGACAGTATCAGCCAGGCGATGATGTCAGGCAGATTGACTGGCGCGTCACAGCACGGACTGGAAAGGTTCATACCAAGCTGTTTTCAGAGGAACGTGAACGCCCAGTCGTATTATTCCTCGATCTTACTCCTAGCCTGTTTAGTGGGACAAAACTGCTTTTTAAGTCTGTACAACTCTGCCATTTGGCAAGCTTACTAAGCTGGGTAGCCGTCGCCAATAAAGATCGAGTTGGCGCAGTGATTCGCTGTCCTCATCAATTGATAGAGCTTCGTCCCTCCGCATCTAAAGGTGCTGTGTTCCAACTCCTCAATGAGATCGTCGCGGCTCATAATCGTCAGCTAATACCGGGGGCGACGGCGTCTGAGCAAAGCACCAGACCATCAAACGTAAACAGCACCGATTCATTAAGCCTTGATAATGCCAACCCAAGCGCTGCGACGACAAGAAATACAGGAAGTAATACTGCCTTCGATGCGCTTCGGAACCTCTGCCGCAAAGGGAGCGAAGTCGTACTTCTTAGTGATTTCTCAACCACGTCGGAAGCAGACTTAGACACGGTAAAGTTACTTTCGCAACACAACCGAGTCCGAGCCATTCAACTTTTCGATCCATTAGAAGTTGCCGATGTCAGCGCTAAAGGACTGCAACGTGTTCAAGGAAAGTTTGATGAAATAACGCTCGACATGAGCAGCGCTCACACCAAAGCCGCCATCAAACAAGCTTATCTAGATCATCACGACCACATTGAACAAGAGCTTGCCTCATTCGGTATTCACTTGTCACAAATATCCAGTGGTTCTCCGTTACTTCAACAAATTTTAGAACGCCAATCATGACCGAACCAACCCACTCACATCCGCTCGAACTCAATGCTCTCACGTTACCGGCGGCACCATCGTGGTGGCCACTAGGTCCAGGGTGGTGGGCGGCAGCCTTCATTGCTATCGCTATTACCTTGGTGTTGTTTCTTTGGTACCGAAGACGCAGCGCTCATAAACGGGCCCAACGCGCCGCACTCAACCTATTCAATATAGAAAGGTCATTGCTTACTCCCTCATCAGCCATTGAGTTGGTGAGGCAAGCGGCGTTGAGTTACTTCCCACGACAAGACATTGCAAAATTAAGCGGTCAAGACTGGTATCAATTTTTAGACTCCCAGTTGGCCAGCGCCACCTTTTTTCCAAACAAAGAACAGTGGGACCAAGCCCTCTACCGTTCCAGTTCATCCTTACCTTTGGACGCAAGTGAAAACCAATCGGACGCAAGTGAAAACCAATCAAACGACCGAGCGTCCCTTGAAACCGCTGATCATGTACTGATTGAGCATTGTGAGCAATGGATCCAGCGAGCACTGCCTCCAAAGAGAAAATATCGCCACTGGAAGAGAGGTGAATGATGTCATTTTCATTTGAATGGTGGGGGATGTTTTTGCTAGCGCCACTTCCCTATCTTGCCTATCGATTAATGGCGCCTAATGCGACATCCAACCCCATCATACTCCCGCATCTGACCACGATGCCGAGTCAGGCTAACCGAAAATCAAGGCTAAACCAATGCCTCGCCGTCATGGCGTGGCTACTGTTACTCACGGCGAGTGCAAGGCCTGTTTGGTATGGCGCGCCCGTTGACATTCAGCCCAAGCATCGTGACATGATGCTGGTCATCGACTTATCCTACTCTATGAGTCAGGAAGACATGGCGTATAAAGGTCAATACATCGATCGCCTTAGCACCGTTAAACATGTGGTTTCGGATTTTGTCGATAAACGAAAAGGTGACCGAATGGGCTTGGTGTATTTTGCTGACCATGCTTACCTGCAAACACCATTAACGTTCGACCGTGAAACCATCAAACGTCAAATTAATCAAACCGTATTGAAACTCATTGGCACACAAACGGCGATCGGTGATGGCATCGGCCTTGCGACTAAAACCTTTGTTGATGGTAACGCCCCGCAAAGAGTCATGATTTTATTAAGTGACGGCAGCAACAATGCCGGAGTGCTTGATCCTATTGAGGCGGCAGAGATTGCGAAAAAATATCAAACCGTGATCTATACCATTGGCGTGGGCGCAGGAGAAATGCAGGTCAAAGATTTTTTCATGACTCGTACCGTCAATACAGCAGAAGATCTGGATGAGGAAGCCTTGCAAAAAATAGCCTCGATGACCGGTGGTCAGTATTTCCGCGCTCGAAATGCGCAAGATTTAGAGAAGATCTACGACACGATCAACGCCCTGCAACCTATCACCCAAGCTACGCAGTCTTGGCGCCCTAAAACTGAGTGGTTTTGGCTGCCTTGTTTATTGGCATTAATGCTGTTGTCCACCTTAATCGTTATCAGGAGGGAGGATGTCTGACTTTATCTTTCTGCACCCTAACGCTTTTTGGCTGTTAATCCCGATTCTTATTGGCGCTATCGTTGTTAACTCAGTGAAACGTCATTCAGCCTCACAGCCACTGATGGCCCCTCACCTTGCCGCTTATTTTGAGCGCACCAATGGAGTCAAACACTCCAAGCGGGCGACATTGATATCACTAGCCGTGATTATCGTCGTTGCAATGGCAGGACCAAGTTTTCAAGAACATCGCGTCCCAGCAGGACAAACCAACCAGGCGAGAGTTCTCGTGCTGGACATGTCTCAGTCCGTCTATGCCAACGACATAAAGCCTAACCGACTCGCGCAAATAAAATACAAAGCGCAAGACCTATTGCCAATAATAAAAGAAGGACAAACCGGTTTAGTGGCTTATGCCGGTGATGCGTATGTGTTAAGCCCTTTAACGTCAGATTCGGCGACATTAAAAAACTTAATCCAGAACCTCTCCCCCGACATCATGCCAATACAAGGCGCGCGGGCTGATCTTGCCATTGAGCAATCCATCACAATGATGAAACAGGCAGGACTGACTCAGGGTGAGATATTATTATTTAGTGATGACTTGGATAGCCAAGAAGTCTCTCGTATTCAAGCTCAATTGAAAGGCACGTCATGGACAGTATCGGTTCTCGCGTTTGGCTCAAAGTCCGGTGCGCCTATCCCGCTTTCTGATGGTTCTTTATTAAAGAATGATGCTGGGACCACCGTTGTCGCAAAAACTAACTTCAAGGGAATGCAGCAAGTCACTCAAATCAACGATGGTCGATTTGTCACCTATCAAAGCAACAATACCGACATCGAGCAGCTGACGAGTTCGGATTTGTTCAGCCAATCCACCAATACATCGATGAAGGCCAACGCCGACTCTCAGACTGTCGTGGCGCGTGTTAACAACGGTATTTGGCTGCTCCCGTTCGCGCTTCTACTGATTCTGCCTTTGTTCAGAAAAGGCTTCATTTTCTCTGTTCCAGTATTCACGAGCGCATTAGTTGTTATGCTGCTCGCGTCCACTCCCTCTCCCGCCGTCGCCTCATCATTGAGCCAGTGGTTCAACAACGCGGATCAAAATGGCTACCAGTCCTATCAAGACCAAGATTATGAACGTGCCGCCGAGGAGTTTACTCAAGCACGCTGGCAAGGCGCGGCAAAATACCAAGTGGGAGACTATGAAGGGGCAATACAGTCATGGCAGCCACTTAACGAGACTCAAGATCTTTATAACCTTGCGCACGCGTATGCCCAAAATGGCAACTTTGACGAGGCAATCGAGAGTTATGAAATGGTCATCAAGCGCGAACCCGATAATACCGCAGCTAAACAAGATTTAGACACGGTAAAACGCGCGCAACAGCAACAGCAACAGCAACAGCAACAGCAACAGCAACAGCAAGATTCTGAATCATCGGATAAGAACCAGCAAGGCACCGGTGAGAATAATCAAACGCAATCTGGCTCGAAAGATAATTCAAGCAACGCTTCAAATTCAAACCAAGAAAAATCACAATCAGCCCCATCTAAAGGCTCTGATCCAACGGGTGCTCAGCCACAAAACGAAAAAGAGACAACGTCCGAAGATGACACGTCATCTGACAATCAATCATCGTCAGAAGACTCATCGCCAAGCCAGGGTCAAGCAAACGAGCAAGACTCAAAACAAGCCGAGACGACGCGCCAATCTAAGTCAGAACCGCAAGACGGAAAAAGTGACCGTGACGCTCAAGGGCATGCGGTCCAATCTCAACAGGTAGCAGAAAGCGACCCAAGCTTACGTAAACTTGAACAAGTGGAGTCCGTACGAGACCCAAGCCGACTCATTCAAGCTCAAATGCTCTTACAAGCAAGAGACAGAGACCAACCCACCTCTCAAGGGAAGCACTGGTAATGATTAGAAACAAACTCCACCCTGTATTTTTAATGCTGATATTACTGGTGAGTGGCTTTGTTAGCTTTCCATCGTGGGCATTAACCGTTACCGCTAGTGTGAACAAAACCAAAGTCAGCAAAGATGAAGTTATTCAACTTCGGGTCGTGGCGGATGAAAAGCTCGACGGCAGTAAGGTGTCTTTCGATTCGCTCAGCCATGATTTCTACACGGGTCGCGCTAACTTCAGCTCTTCTGTTAACATTCTAAACGGATCTCGAACAGACAGCAGCGTATGGACCATCGCCATCGCGCCGCAACGTATTGGCAAGATAGTGATCCCGAGCTTTGATGTAAACGGCGCAAAAACCACACCGATCACGCTCGATGTCACCATTGATGAGCAAACCCCAACCACCGACGATATGATCGAAGTTAGAACACAAATTGGCAAACAGGTGTTGTATCCAAAAGAGAGCACTATTTTAGACGCTCGAATTATCGTCAAGGTAGACCCTCGTTTGTTACAAAACCCCGACCTAATTCAACCAACAGCGCAGGGCGTGACACTAAAAGCACTTGGGGAGCCGAAACAATACCAAGCGGTATTGGATGGTATCGATGTCCTTATTATCGACCAGCAATATCGTGTGACCGCCGAGTCTGCCGGTACATTCACTATCCAAGCGCCCACCTTGTCTGGTGGAGTCCTGTATGGCAATAACCGATCAGGTACCACCAAAATACTAACGCTCAATCATAAAGCGCCGGCATTAGCGCTAACGGTACAACCCATCCCAGCTGACTATCAGGGTGTTTGGCTACCAAGCGCGAAGTTAACGTTAGCGCAATCTTGGCAGCGTTCAGATGGGAGCGCGGTCTCCTCTAATGATGCAGATATTGACACGGGCGATTCTTTAACCCGCACCGTCACGCTCAATGCCATGGGCGTCACCTCAAATCAACTACCTAACCTGAGCATAGAAAACCCAGACGGCTTCCGTGTTTATCCAGAAAAACCAACGTTCAACGACAATGATGATGGCTCTGTCACCATGACAATCAAACAAGTGTTGATTGCCAAAAAGGAAGGACAATACCCATTACCCGCAATCGCTGTTGATTGGTGGAACACCACCACGAACAAAAAAGATCAATCTGCATTGAGTGGGTTGTTGGTGACCGTTCATCAAAGTGATGAGCCGAGCGTTGGATTCAAAGCATTAAATTCAACGCCAACCACCACGGTTTCAGACTCTGGTTTCTGGCCTTATCTGACCGGTCTTTTTGCGTGTTTGTGGTTAGTATCGAGTGTGATGTGGTATCGAGCGAGGCGGAATTCAGCTAAAAGCCAATCGGCGAGTGAGACTCCAAAAAACACGGATTCAAAACCGCGACTGTTGGAAGCCATAAACCGCCGAGACGCAATTGCTGCCCAATCCGCCTTTCACCTTTGGGTAAAAGAATCGAAAAACCTTTCTCCTGATACAGTGAACAGCATCCAAAGCGAGTTGTCGGCAATGAGTCGCGCCGAGTTTATGGGCAACGAAAGTTCGTGGGATTCAACAGCGGTCATTACGCTCATTTCTAAAGCGTCATCTTCCACCCCTCCCCCTCACTTAGCGCATTTATAAATAGAACCGCAACGCCTAAACGCTAAAATAAAAAAAGCGCCCTCAATGAGGGCGCTTTACCATTCAATACTTATCTTAAACGCTCAACAAGCGACCGTTTAATGCATCAACCATTATAGGTAGAAACGAGTACCGATGATGAATTGGTTGTCTTGACGCTTACGGTAGTTAACGGTACCGCTGTCTTGACCTTGGTTGTCAAAGTTGTAACCAGTGTACGCACGTAGACGTGGAGAGATAGTGTATTCAGCTTGAACAGAAGTACCAGATTTAACACGTACATCGTTTTGAGTATCTTGCATCTCTTCGTGCTTTAGAATTAGGTTAAGCCCCACGTCTAGACCGTAAGCAAGAATAGAATCGAACGCTTGAGTTTTAGCGATAAGCTTGCTGTCAAACGAGTTCATGTTTTTGTTGTCAGCAAAAGTTGCTGCTACATATAGACCAGAACCGAAGTTACCGTATTTAGCAGACACTAAGTTTGATTCAGCCAGTTTTGCTACGCCACGCTCAGTGATGTTACCGCTGTTGAATGCGTAGTTCGCGTTGAAACCGTTAATCGTATAGCCCGCTGCAATTTGAGCACGGTTCGTTGAGGTAATCCAAGTACCAGATTTGCTCGCTATTGGATCGGTTACAGAGTTAGCACCCTGCCAACCTGCACCAATCGTCAATGCACCAGCAGTATCGAAATCAATCGTATTGAAGTAAGCCGCTAGTTTGTCCGCACGAGCAGTACCAAAGATACCTTGGTTGTCGTATAGGAAATCATTTGACCAACCGATTGGCGTATCAACCACACCCGCCGCCATGTAGTAAGGAGACCATTGTGTACCCGCAGCGATGCGACCGTAAGTCTCGTGACCAAGACCGATATAGCCTAGACGAGTCTTGAACGTGTCTTTACCACCTTCAAGCATGTTCATCGCCCACTCTGCTTTGAAATCCGCCTTGAAGCCATGACCGATGTCTTGGATCACTTCAATGTTAATACGTGGCGATTTCTCTTCAACGCTTGCTTCTTTACCAGCATGAGCACCTGTTAGACCGATAGTCGCGTGACCACCGATAGACATTTGCGTGCCTTCTTTATTGTAGACTTCTAGTGCGTTTGCTTGAGTACCGATGACCGCTGTTGTAACGGCAAGTGCTAATAGTGTTTTGTTCATTACGATTTCCATATTGACGGCTTAATATCGAATTTTGAGGCTCGATAGATGTTTAAAGGTTTTCCTTAACGATGAGAAGCTGGCAGGCAACTCGATGTTAAAGACGCTAAAAACGTGAACTTGAAATATGGAATCACTTTAAATCGAGAGTTCCCGAATGTGTCGTGAAATAAAATGAAGTTTTAAGCAGAAAAGAAGGGGAATTAAAGTCATTTAAAAACAAATGGATACGTGTAAATTTTTATAAAAAGCCAGATCACTTGAGATTAAGCGATGTTTTCTTTTGTTTTTACCATTAGTTATGTGAATACCAGCACCGCACAAAGATTCACCCCGAAAATTTGAACATAAAAAAACCCGCTCAATGAGCGGGTTCTATCAAACTGTTGATGCTAAGTTATCCATTTTTCCCTATAGGAAGAAACGAACACCTGCCATCCACATGTTGTCACGATCTTCTTTGAATTCGCCAGTACCTTGAAGGTCGAATTCGTAGCCTGCGTATGCACGCATGCGAGATGTTACGTCGTACTCAGCTTGGATAGCTGTAGTTGCGTAAATAGTTTCGCCTGAAGCAAAACCAGAAAGAGCCTTGTCGCCATCGTACTTAACAGATTCGTAGTTTACAGATAGGTTTAGGCTGTTAGAAAGACCGTAAGCAAGAATCGCTTCATATGCTTTAGTGTCGTCTAATTTTTGGCCTTCGTAGCTGTTCATGTAATCATTCATCGCATAAACACCCGCTACGTAGATACCTTTACCGTAAGTACCATATTTAGCAGAAACTAGGTGAGAAGTCGCTTTATCATCAACTGCAACTGCAACATCTGCAGTAGAAGTGATATCACCACCCGTGTATGCGTAGTTTAGACCAACACCAGCAACATCATAACCAAGTTGTACTTGTGCACGCTGACCAACGTTGTATTTACCAGCAGTACCTAAAGTAGTATTAGTATTGTCGATGTCATTAGCACCTTGCCAACCTAGACCGAAGTTGAATGCACCAGCATTGCCGAAATCGAATGCGTTAGTGTAAGCAAGCATTGCGTCAGCACGACCAGTACCTAGGGCACCGTGGTTGTCGTATAGGAAGTCATTCGCGAAAGCGATTGGAAGATCCGCAACACCACCAGCTGTGTAGTAAGGTGCCCATTGAGTACCTACTGCTACGCGACCGAATTCTTCATGGCTCACACCGATGTAGCCAAGACGAGTAGTGAAAGAGTTGTCGCCGCCGTTAAGCATGTTAAGCGCCCACTCACCTTTAGCGTCAGCAGTAAAGCCGTTGCCTAGGTCTTGCGTTGCTTCGAAGTTGATACGCGGAGAAACAGAGTTCACACCAGCTGCATCTTGCTCAGAATCTTGAACGCCTACAGAAACGTGACCGCCTACTGCAAAAGTAGAACCGTCTTGGTTATAAAGCTCAACTGCTTGTGCAGAAGTACCGAATGCTGCAGCTGCCACTGCTAGTGCGATAAATTTTTTGTTCATTGGGATTTCCATATTTCAAGTTTTGTGCGCCAAACGCCTGGATGACGAATGGCATAACGTACATGAAGCTGTTACGTACACAGACATAACACCTATGCATGTAACCCTTCTCGATGTAACGTTGGATTAACATGACGGAAATCACTCTAACCCTAAAGTTCCCAAAGCTTTCATAAAAAGACGTAAAAGATTGAAAACGCTGTTTTCTATTCTATAAAAACCTTCATAAACAAAACGTTAGACACAAAACATAAAACATAAAACAAACTAAAATTATCGCAATCACCCTCTAAATTTATGATGATTGATGTTTTTCTCGATATATCGTTTGAATTATTTAGACTCAAAAAACTTAGCGCAACTATTTGAATCAATATGTTACAGGTAATGTGCGCATTTTGAGACCGCTGTATTCGTCAAGGCAATAGAATCTCCAGATTGTTTCTTTACGCACAAAAACTGAATATATAGGTACATCACCACGCACGTACTCTTACCCCAAACACCAACTCAGTTATAAAAAAGCCAACAAAGCACGTAAATAGTGAGCCACTCGTCACAAAAATCGAACAAAAAATGAACTCCCGTACTTATGTAAAGGCAAGTTCCGAATGCCGTTCTATTCTTGCTTTAGGTATTAATGTGTATGCAGGCACTAATACCCGCAATGGCAACATTGCAGTGGTGATAATAATTGAAGGAATATAATTATGAAAATGGCAGCCATCGCAGCAGCGATTACAACAACACTCGTCTCTGGTTCAGCATTAGCGGCAGAGGTTTATAATTCAGATGGAACATCACTTAGTATTGGTGGACGTGCAGAGTTCCGTGGCGACTTCCAAGGTCAAGCTTCAGGTAGCGAACTAGATGGGACGATGGATAACAAATCTCGTGTTCGTATTAACGTGGGTGGTGAAACACAAATCACAGATAGTTTAAGTGGTATCGCTTTTTACGAAGCTGAGCAAACCGTCAATAACGATGCATCCAATTCCCAAAACTCCGCCTTTACACAACGTTATATGTATGCCGGTCTTTCCACAAATGGTAACGACGTAACATTTGGTAAGCAAGATGCCGCAACCGTCCAAATTTCCCAAATGTCGGATACAGTAACAACACATAGTGGCATTCAAAAAACCTTCATACAGGCAGGTGATGAGCAAATAAATAATGCTATCAACTACTCGGGCTACTTTATGGATGCCCTATCAGTCAAAGCTAGTTTACTTGCCTCTAACCAAGCCAATGAAGATGGCTGGGCATTGTCTGGTATTTATACCCTTCCCTTTGGATTGGGTATTGGTCTTGGTTATGCCGCTAACGAAAATCCAGGTAACAATGCACAAGATTCTAAACAGTTTCTTGGAGGTTTAAACTACCGTTGGGAAGGGCTTTACGTTGCTGCGACCTATACGCAAGGTGAAGGTTCTAAAAAGTACAATCTTGGCAGTAACGACTTCAATAGTGTCGAATTTGTTGCTCAATACAGATTTGAGAACAATTTTGAGGCTGTGTTAGGATATCAGAAAGGTGAAATCGCACCAGATGCCGCAGCAAACTTTAACGTTAGTAATTACGTCGAGTTAACAGGTATTTATTACTTCAACAAATCAATCCGTTCTTATATTACTTACAAGTTTAATAACCTAGAAGCAGCTGATGGACAAACATTCGCAGCTGATGGTACGACGGCACAAGATGCTGACAACTCTCTACGTCTAGGTCTTCGTTACGACTTCTAAATAATGACAGAACCACTCTCCAAAGGGCGATTTATTCGCCCTTTTTTATTGCCCAGAAACATTTCCATACACTCTATCTTTGAAAAAGTTCAATTAAATCAAAATGTAATATATCTTACATTTATCTGTAACAGCCAAAACATAACCTACCTGCATTCCAAGAAGACATGATGTCTAACAATATTATTTAAAGGTAAATAAGATGAAAAAAGCAGTTTTGGCGAGCGCGGTAGTAGCAGTGATGGCATCGGGTTCAGCACTCGCAGCTGAAGTCTACAATTCAGACGGCACGTCTTTAAAGATCGGTGGACGTGCGGAATTCCGTGGTGATTTCATTGGTAACGGTGGTAAAGAAATCGATGGTACGATGGAAAACAAATCACGCTTCCGTATTAATGTTGGTGGCGAGACGCAAATTTCTGACAACCTAACAGGCTTTGGTTTTTATGAAGCGGAGCAAGGTGTGAATTCGTCAGGTGACAGTACTGCTACGACATCAATCAAACAGCGTTATATGTATGCTGGTATTGGTACTCAATTCGGTGACATCTCTTTTGGTAAGCAAGATACGGCTGGCGTTCAGATTTCTCAAATGTCGGATGACGGTCAAATCTGGACTGGCGCTCAAAAAGAATTTATTGCTGCGGGTAACGAACAAGCAAACAATGCGATTGCTTATTCGAACGTATTCGCCGATGTATTTTCTTTGAAAGCCAGTGTTATTGCGTCTGATGAAAAAAATGAAAATGGCTATGGTATCTCTGGTATCTACTCTACGCCAATCGGTTTAGATATTGGTCTTGGCTACGCGCAAAATGATTTCCGTGAATTGGACACTAACGGCGCCGTAACAGGAACCGGTGACGCAGACCAATTTATTGGCGGATTAGGCTACACAATTGCAGCCCTTACGTTAGGTGCAACCTATACTCAAGGTACGTATAACTTTGATAACTCAAGCGATAAAGACGATTTTTCTGGCGTAGAATTATCTGGTACTTATAAGTTTGATGGTGGCTTCCGCATCATGGCGGCTTACCAAAAACAAGAGATCAAACCTAATGTTGGTGACAAAGAAATCTTAAGTGATTTCTTCGAACTAACAGGTCAATACCACTTCAATAAGTCGCTACGTACTTACCTATCTTACAAGCTTGATAACCGCAGCGCTGATGAAGTCAGCAACAATGGCAATTCAGCAGACGACACGGTTCGTCTAGGCCTTCGTTACGACTTCTAAACACCATTAAGTTTCCTATTTCGAATCCAAGACCAGGGCTGCTATCCCTGGTCTTTTTTTATTCCCTCAATCAATAATATTTACTAACCAAAACGCTCTCCCCATAACAATAATCAATCCTTATCTGATTTCACTCCGCCACACACATTCACACCACACCCCATTAACAACCTTAAAATCAATGAGTTAAATTAAGAAAACTGCCATATTTCTTTCACAAAGCTATTTTACTTTGATTGCGTTCTTGAGGTAACGAGCCTCATTTTTGATAACCAAGGTACGTATAAAATGAAAAAAGCAGTAGTAGCCGGTGCAGTAGTTTCAGTGTTGATGTCTGGCCTGGTTGGCGCAGCCGAAGTGTATAGCAAAGACGGAACATCCCTTGATATTGGCGGCCGTATGGAATTTCGTGGTGATTTTGGCGGCAAAGACAATGGCCAAAGCATTGATGGCACCATGGAAAACAAAAGCCGGGCTCGCTTAAGCATCAAAGGACAATCAAAGATCAACGATAGCCTTACTGGTTTTGGCAAATACGAAGTTGAGCACGCCGTAGTCAGTTCGGGCGGTAAAGACGATGGTTCCGATGCCAATAAGTTCAAACAACGTTATATGTTTGCAGGGCTAGATACCGAATTTGGCGCTGTGTCTTTAGGTAAACAAGATACGGCGGGCGTGATCATTTCTCAAATGTCGGATAATGGTCAGATTTATACCGGTATTCAAAAAGAATTCATCAATGCTGGTGACGAGCAAGTGAATAATGTCGTCAAGTACTCAGCCGATTTCATGGACGCGCTAACGGTTGAAGCCAGTGCTATCTTAGGTTCAGATAAGAACACCGACGGCGCCGGTGTCGCGGCTAAATATCACCTTCCATTTGGCTTAGCACTTGGTTTAGGTTATGCACAAAATGGTAATGGCCAAAATAACGGTATCGATGAAGGCAACGCAAAACAGACTATTGCTGGATTAAGCTACGCGATTGGTGGTCTAGAGCTTGGCGGTACGTATACTCAAGGTGAACTTGACGACAAAAATGGTAAAGACTTTAAGGGTGCTGAACTTTCCGCGGCTTACAAAGTAGGCAATGGATTTTCAGTGTTAGCGGCGTACCAAAATACCGAAAAAGACAGCACTGACGCCGCGAGTGGCAAAGAAAAAACAAACTTCTATGAGCTGACGGGCCAATACAAATTCAACAGCAACCTTCGTACTTACTTAGCGTTTAAGCTAAACAATCTGAAAAAAGGTGAATCAGCAAAACTCAAAGATGTTGACGCTGAAAACTCAGTTCGTTTAGGGCTTCGTTACGATTTCTAATCGGGACTCTTTGCCTATCTAAGCAGACCCATAAAAAAGTCGTGCACGCTGCGCGACTTTTACGTTCCATACCATGTCGCTTTAGGTGAATCACTTTCTAGCCACCACCTTCATTTACTTTTCGTCTCTTATTTCTTGCCTATAGCCAAATAGATTCGCTTAAACAGTATGAACGAATACAAATAAGTGTCGTTTTTACACAATTGGTTAATTTCGGTTTTCATAGTAATATTGTCAAAAACGAAGAATACGATTTATGAATCAACCACATCAGCCTCTCCAAGGTGCAATCTGGATGTTATCAGCTGGCGCGGCCTTCGCTCTAGTCAATAACATCGCTCAAGTAGTCAGTATTAATCATGGTATGTCCTCTACCATGATTGCGCTCATTCAATATGCCATAGCGCTGCTTGTCATTATCCCTAGCCTTCGCGCAACCGGTATCTTTCGCTCTCTTCGTACCCAACATTTTGGCGCTCATCTTTTTCGCGTGCTACTTTCCGTCGTTGGCATACAGCTTTGGATGTGGGCACTCGCTTACCCAGTCCCCATCTGGCAAGGTATCGCCCTGCTCATGACCTCCCCCCTATTTGCAACCTTAGGCTCTGGTTTAATATTGAAGGAAAAGGTAGGCGCAGCCCGCTGGCTTGCCACGATATGTGGCTTCGTGGGTGCATTGGTGATCCTTGAGCCATGGTCTGATTCTTTTAGTTGGGCAACATTGCTACCGGTTGGGGCCGCTTTTTTCTGGGCTTGTTATTCACTCATGGTAAAAAAACTGTCAGCGAATGATCCCCCTTCCACCATGGTGATCTATTTATTGGTGCTCATTACGCCTTTTAATTTCATGCTCGCCCTCCCCTCGTGGTCTCTCCCTTCTGACATGATGGTTTGGGGTTATCTGATTGGAGCGGGCGCACTGACAGCTTTTGCACAGTGGGCCATTGTAAAGGCTTACTCCGTTGCTGATGCTTCGTTTGTGCAGCCATTTGATCACGCTAAACTGCCAATGAATGTGTTAGCGGGCTGGATTGTCTTTAGCTGGGTTCCTCCTGGCCGCCTTTGGGTTGGTGCTGCCATCATCGTCGCGTCTATTGCTTTTATTACGCATTGGGAAACAAAATCCAAAAAGAAAACTATTTCTTGAAATTAATTTGATGACACGTCGTTCTTATATTGAAACGGACTAGAATTAAATAGACAAAGACAAGAGGCGGATCAATATGGCAGAGCCAATCAAAATTACGTTATATCGCTGGGCAGGAAGCTGGGGTCCGTTCAAGGTAACGATTCCATGCGGTGAATGCACGCTAACCAAAGATATCTTAAATGATACGTTCAATACTGAACTTGCAGGGATTCCCGTCGAGCTCGAGGTAAAAGATTGGCTATCTCATTGGTGGGAGCCGCTTAAAGCGGGTGCTTGGCATGCGCCAATTATTATGGTTGAGGGCAAGGTCGTTAGTCAGGGCGAGGCACTTAACCGGGGCGTGCTTGTACAGTCGGTCATTAAAGAATGGACGCAACGTGATGAACTCAAAGGCTCGATTGTTTTTGGGAAGGCTACGTGTCCTTACTGCGTAAAAGCAAAACAAATCCTAGATGATGCTGGTATTGAATATGATTATCACGATGTGGTGAAAGACAGCGCAGCCTTGTACCGCATGATCCCAGAAGTCAAAGCACATATTGGTGAAAAAACACCCGTGACGGTGCCTCAGATTTGGATGGATGGGGAATATATTGGTGGTGCTGACCAATTAGAAGTGTGGTTAAGTGAAAATCCTGCAGCATCGCCGCCTAATAACGTCTTCGAGCTGGGAGAAAAATCTGCGTCATAATCAGCCTTTAGAGAGCATGCTCCGACTTTGTTACGCCTTTTACCTCATGTCCTGAAAGCAAAAAGCTCGCTAAATGCGAGCTTTTTCAATTCTTATTTACTGATTTTTTTCATCATTCGTTTAATGAACGATTTTTTCTTTGGCTGAGGCTTGCCATAAAGCATGTCGTCAATCATTTTTTTGGCTGCTAATTGACCAATATATGCCGCGCCTAGTTCGTAACCCATGATTCAACCCTCTAAGATTGTAATTAATTTTCAATATAGGTGTATTTTATACTGATAAAGGACAATTACAAGACATTCGTCACATTTTTTTGTAATTTAATTTCATGCAATGTTTGTTTTAGTCAAAAGACATGGGTTCACTATTACAGGTAATACGAACTATCTAAACAATGACAACGTCAACAGCAAGTCAAACAACATCCATTGTCGACACGATTTGAATTACTCAAGAAACAAAATCAACCTACTGTTTTATAACGATTTAATTGAATACCAACTAAATTCCTTATTGGAATTTCGACCATTCCACACTTTCCTCAAATTGTTGCTTATACTCCTGAAGATCAAATTTTAGTAACGGATACCAAACAATCCTGCAGAAACGATGCAGTAAAGTGAGTGAAGGACCCTATTTGATTCTCTTTTACATCGCTCATTTTTCAACAAGGTACTGGAAATGCTCCATTCACACTCAAAAGACTGTTTGATCATTGATAATTTCCCTCTCGTGAGAGAAGCCATTGCTCGTATCGTATCAAGTCTCGACACGGTTAATTTGATCCACCAGATCTCTGATACGCAGGTCGCACTCGATCTTGTTAAAGCAGGAAGTATTGATCTCATCGTCCTCGACGTTAACCTTGCCGAAGCCGACGGATTTGAATTTATGCGACGTGCATTTGCTGCGGGTTATAAAGGACGGTCTATTTTTATTTCGAGTTATGGGTACCCCATCTATTCTGAGACCGCGTACAAGCTCGGCGCGAACGGATACCTAAGTAAATCGGAAGAACCTGCGTTAATTCGTGATGCCATTAGCGGTGTCATTCGTGGATACAATTTGTTCAAGACCGACTACAAGGTTAGTAACCGAAAGATCGTACTTTCACAACGTGAAACCGTCGTATTTAATTACCTTAAAAAAGGGTATACCAACAAACAAAT
This sequence comes from Vibrio sp. 10N.261.51.F12, assembly GCF_041471725.1. Taxonomy (NCBI): domain Bacteria; kingdom Pseudomonadati; phylum Pseudomonadota; class Gammaproteobacteria; order Vibrionales; family Vibrionaceae; genus Vibrio; species Vibrio sp. 10N.261.51.F12. The sequence goes on from NZ_JBFROV010000036.1 coordinate 102,271, forward strand.
TTCAGAATTTTTATCACTGAGCGCAAAAACTATTAGTACTTATAAGTCTAGAATTCTCGACAAATATGAAGCAAAGTCGATCGTCGAACTGGTCAATTCACATGATGTTGTACAAACAGACATTCGCCTAGCAAGTTAGTCTCCCTCACGGCCACAGTCTATGGTCATTTAAGAGCATTAGCCTCACTAAAATATAGAAAGCGAGTCACTTTGAATTAAAATCAGAAGTGACTCGCGACGCATTCAGTACCTGCTTAATAATCTGATTCAGCCGAAGGTGCAAAGGGTTTTGCCGGTTACCTTGCTTCATACAAGCCACAACAGGGATGTAAGCCTGTAAATAATCTGGAAAAGAAATAAAGCGAAACTCATTGGAGTGAGCCAAATTTTGAGACAAAATTGCTGAGTAGTCGTTTTGTTTCAAAAGATGATAGGTTGCCGTTAGATTATCCAGCTTGACACGATAATCTAGCGTTAGTCCATTTTGAGCCATCGACTTGATCAACCTATGATGAACGTCGTTCCAGCCTCTCAATTCAAAATGCACGCATGGATTCTTAAAGACATCTTCCCACGTCTGTATCACGCTTTGACGACCGACAACCGCGCCAATTTCAACGTGGAGTACGTTAGATTGATAAATCGTTTTAGGGCACTCCTCGTTAAACAGTTGCACGCCTATATGAATATTGCCATCAATAATATCCTGGTACGTTGTTCCTCGCCACGTGATTAGTTCGATCATTGCTTTGGGAAACGCTAAACGAATAGCCTGGTAAAGCGGCGCTCCAAACTGTTCAAGAGAGACGTTGTAAAGCGCGATTTTAATCGGTTGCACATGGTTATTTTCATCAAAATCTTCACCATGAGCTAGGGCTTGCTCAACCGATTTAAGACCTTTTTCAATGCCAGGAATGATCCTTTCCAAATAATGAGTCGGTTCGAAACCATCAGCAGTTCGAACAAACAGTGGGTCCTTAAGTTGTTCTCTCAACTTTGACAGATGTTTACTTACTGCGCTTTCTGTTTTTCCAAGACGAGCAGCTACCGCCGTCAGGCTTCGATGCTGATAGATCATCAGCAAGACTTTTAATAGGTTAAAATCGTACTCTCTATGCATTACGCATGCCTTCTCGTGTTAAATACGCTATTCGTATTTATGTTCTTTCGCTAAATAGAGCGAAGCGTCTGCACGTTTTAAAACACTGTCTAGTGATTCATGCTCCCGAAGAACGGTGCTGCCAAAGCTAACTTCAAGTGTGAGCGATTCCGCCCCGAATGGCTTTGATGCCACTTCATCTGCGAATTTTTTAGCCACTTTCTCCGCGGCCAGTAACGTACAACCCGGTAAAATTGCGATGAACTCATCGCCGCCACTGCGAATCAAATAGTCGCTTTCTCGAAAGCATCGTCGCATCGAATTTGCAATATGAATGATAGCCTCGTCTCCAACATGGTGACCATAGTTATCATTGACAGCCTTTACTTTGTCACCATCGATGGCAATAACGGCGATACCTTGTTTTTCCATTGCATATTTTATCGCGCTGTCTTTTAAAATGGTTCGATTATAGAGCCCTGTGAGTTCATCTTTGCGGATAGCAACCTCGGCGATTTTCAATTTTTCTCGCTTCACTTTGAGTTCATCTAATCGGTTCATTACATAAGTAAGCAATGTAATCAGCCCGATGAACAACCAACCATAGTCGACCACTATCTTGCTATAAGGTATTCGATAAGTAATCACAAAGTTATCGTCTGCTAAGTAATCGATAGAGTAAGCATGGTCAGTATAGGGGTAACGCATATCCTCTAGAATAATCTGTCTGCCCCGCCCTGCTTCTGAGTCAATAAACTCTTTATTCTCTAAAAACGGGAACTTTCTTAGGTACACATCAACATTAATGTCACCTAATATTTCTTTTTCAAAGTAAACCGGGCTTGATATGGTCATGATTGGCTGATCGGTAACATTATCGCGATATATATTCGATATGATCAGCCTGTTTTTCAGATCGTCTTCATTGGCATACTTTGCGCAGGCCATTGATTCATTGCACATTTTATCTAAACTAACTGGCCTAATACCATTAGCAAGCTCAAATGACTGTGTAGCCATAATTTTATCACTCTCATAGGAGCGATAGTAGAACAATACCTCTTCTGCCATTGTTACTTCTGGCATATTCAGAAGTAGACGATTGGCCGTCATACTCACAATACGTTCATTAATGGTAAAGCCATTTTTATTGTCGGCCGCGTAGATTTTTCCAGACTTAAGATACGGACCATACTGTTCCGAGGTATGCGTCGCTTTTATCTCAGCTTCAAATAACACTCCAAGTAAATAAAGCGTTGATTTATAGTCTGTTATTGATTTTGTGAATAGATGAAACTGCGCTACCTCATTTTCTACCAACTTATCAACGGCTTTAACGAGTACCATCGCATAGAGGCCAAATGACAATAATGTAGCCTTGCATACAATAATTGCATATTTTTTTGTTTGAGTTCGCATAGACGTTAGATACTTAACTGAATAAATGAGCAAATGAGCCTTACTGGCCAAATGCATTTAACGGAGTATTATCTCGATTTCAGTGACGTCAAACAACACTATTCGTTCTAAAAATACTATTCGTTTCAAAAATACTATTCGCTTAAAAAACACTAATAGTTCTAAAAACGAGCAAATCAGGAAGAATTGACAAATTTGAAGGGAACGGCTCTGTAAACCGAAAGTCACCTAGCCATTTGTGACTGTTTTATAATCGTTGAATCTATGTTCTGACGTTGTTTTGTATGGTCTACAGAGCCTGATTACATTTATACACTTATTAATAAATTAATAAACTGCAGAAACTTACAGGTTGACATTTGTAGTTTTATAAAAATACAAGCTGGCCAATCTGTCAGTGATAATCAAACGCTCCCAGCGATAACCTCTTAAGGCGAACTAACCTAAGAGGACATCCCATGGAACCCATCATTCACATTTGTACTTATGGCGAACTTACCGCGCAGCAAAAGCTTGAAATGCACCAACTACGCTATCAAGTGTTTGTTGAGCGATTACGTTGGTCCATCAGTACTCAAAATCAATTGGATATTGATGAATATGACCGACTAGATTCTAAGTATATCCTTATTGAATATGAAGGAAGAGTCGCTGCTTGCTGGCGACTCCTTCACACCAATCAGCCCTACATGCTTAACAATACCTTCCCAGAATTACTGCAAGGCGAGGTGTTTAATGATGAATCTATTGTCGAGCTGACTAGGTTTGCTGTGGATAGAGAGATAGCAAAACGTGCGAGCCATATTAACTTCACATCTCTACTCTTTTATCTAGTGGTTCAATATGCCATTGAGCAGGGTTACACCGAATATGTCACATTAACGTCAACCGGGATTGAACGAATTATGAGGCTAATTGGCATTCCAAGTACCCGATTAGGTGACGGAAAGGTACATCTACTCGACACGACACGCAGCGTTGCACTGCGTGTGCCAATTAATGATGATTTACGACATTGGTTTACCAACACTACGATAAACCAACATCGGTTCGATCGAGCCAGTTAACAAGGCTTTCGATACGGCTTGGGTGCGAGAGAAAGCATTAAGCTTTTCACTCGCATTCTGGATATGAAAATTAACCGTTCGTTCTGAACAGCCAAGAATTTGCGCGACTTCCCATGAACTTTTCCCCTCAGCAACCCACGCCAAACAAATTTGTTCGCGTAACGTTAAGCTTGATTCCACGTGGCCTAGTTGCTGCTTGCAGACGACTTGTCTGACATCATTAATGTAGTCAGCAACTAGCGTACCGACATACGTTGCCAACAACGTTGATTCATTTGACAGTAATGTCGCATTTTTCCTATTTGAAAAACTGAGTAATCCTAAACATCCAAAGTTCGCACGTAGCGGTATAGTGATGCCATCCCCTAGCCCAAAATCTGACGCTAACTTCGCGACATTCTTGCTATCTTCTACGCCATTGTTAATGATATCTTGCCATTGAATAGGGGCCATACTATTGCGGCAATGCAGTACTACTTGATCGAAGTACATCACCTCATTACTTTCGTAAAACTCACGCCAACTCATAGGTTGATTCGTTAGTACGACATTTTCAGCACGCATTAATGTGATCGGGACAGAAACGGCAAACAAAAAATGTTCAAAATCGAGTACATCTGTCACAGCAAGAAGCTTGTCATTCAGTTTTTCTAAACTAAATTCTTCACAAGACTGAATATCACGTTTTAAGATTTCATTGATTTTATTGACGGATTGCACTGACGGTCTTAGCTCTTATTGAGTATCTAGAAGATAGGCACTTAGTTGCCCAACGATAGCGTGCCTCACAGAAAAAAACAAACGTTCACTGTTCAAATGCGGCTTTTAAAAACGACACACACTCTTTAATTCGTTTCGGTTGATATCTATCTCGGTGGTATATTAAAGATAATGGCACCGGTTTGATGCCCCACAGTCCAAAGACAGGAACCAACATCTTTGCTGCTAGTTCAGGCTCACAGTACATCGCTGGCACTCTAATAATACCAAGTCCGGCTTTGGCACTGTTAACCAGCACTCTTCCATTCTTGCATGTCAAATCACCATTTATTGTCGTTTCAACGGTTTCATTGCTCGTGGCATGAATAAACTGCCATTTGGTCACTGAACCTGTAAGACAATTATGATCTTTCAAATCTTTAGGGTGCTCGATTGGCGCCGCGCGTTGTAAGTAAATTGGACTTGCCAGTGTCAACATTTCGATATCAATTAAATGCCGTGCTATGTAATTCGCGTCAGGTAATGCCCCCATTCGAATAGCTAGGTCAAACTCATCTTCCAGTAAATCGACACGGTGACTCGAAAAATCGAGATCAATTGATACATCAGGATGGCGTTGTGAGAACTTTGCAAGAAAATTAGCGACTAACTCTTCGCCGATATACCCACCAACACAGTTAATATTAATTTTTCCTTTCACCGTATCGTTATCGTCTACGGCCGCATGTACGGCTTGATCAATAGTATTCAGCGCTGTATCGCAGCTAGTGAGCAAAGCCTTACCTGCTTGCGTCAATTTCATCGTACGGGTGGTACGTATCATTAGGCTGACGCCCATTTCCTTCTCAAGCGCCTGGATTTGGCGGGACACGTGAGATCTTGAGACATTTAACGCTTCTGCTGCTTTGGTAAAATTACCAAGATTAGCGACTAACACAAACGCCCGAACATCAAGTAAGTTAATGGTAGAATGAAGCATGAAAGAATTCTCCAAAATAGTCTCACTTGATTCTGTCTAATGCCATCAACATTGCAATACAAATTTGGCTTAAAACTTCATTCATATCTTGAAATGCTCAATAATCATACATGAGTGATCTACGTTGTGGTTTTGTAGCGCAACAACAACACCGCATTAACACCCAAACAACAGGCAATACACAGCCTAAAAACCTACCATTTTCATTAACATTAATTTATTGTCTTAGATCATCGGATTGTTATGTAACGGTCGTGCCACATAGTAATTCCCTGTACATTTCCTGACACATTTAGAAATACATTGTTGCGGATTTTAACGGAATGAAAGGACGATTATGTTAGAACTACTGATTGGCTTAATAGTGACAATAGCGGTAGGCTATTTCATTGTTAAAGGCCACAAGCCTGCGGGCGTGTTATTGACGGCCGGTATCTTACTGCTTTTGCTTACCGGTATATTAGGCCACACCGTGTTGCCTTCGAAAATTACATCAACCGGTAATATGGTCACAGACTCACTTGAATACGTGAAGTATATGCTGCAGTACCGCGGCGGTGGTCTCGGTATGCAAATTATGTTGTTATGCGGATTTGCGTCTTACATGACACATATCGGCGCAAACAACGTGGTGGTAAAACAGTTCTCTAAACCTCTTTCGTTCATTAAGTCGCCGTATGTGTTGCTCGTTGCGGCTTATATTGTGGCATGTCTTATGTCTTTGGCGGTCAGTTCAGCAACTGGGCTTGGCGTATTATTGATGGCAACTTTATTCCCAATGATGACAGCCATGGGCATCTCACGCCCTGCAGCCGTTGCAGTCTGTGCTTCGCCTGCCGCGATTATCTTATCCCCAACCTCTGGTGATGTCGTCATTGCTGCAGAAAAATCTGGGCTTGCACTGGATGTGTTCGCGGTTCAAACGGTACTACCGGTCTCCATTTGCGCGATAATTGTGATGGCTGCCGCCGCTTTCTTCTGGAATAAATATCTCGATAAAAAAGAAAATACACCAATGGAGCGTGTTGATGTCTCTGAAATGAAAGTCGATGCCCCCGCCTTTTATTGCATCCTTCCGTTTTTGCCGATTGTGGGTGTCTTCCTATTCAACGGTCGTACAATCCCAGGCCTTTCATTAGACATCTACACTATTGTCGTGGGTTCAATATTCATTGGCGCCGTCATTAACTTTTGTACTCAGAAGTTTAACGGCAAAAAGACACTAGAAGATTTGGAATCTTGTTACCAAGGCATGGCAGATGCGTTTAAAGGCGTTGTGATGTTATTAGTAGCGGCGGGAGTGTTCGCTCAAGGCTTAATGTCTATTGGTGCCATAGATAACCTACTTCACCTAGCTGACTCCGCTGGTGCGGGCGGTGTTGCACTTATGTTGATCCTAACCGGCCTCACCGTTGCCGCCGCTATCGCAACGGGTTCGGGTAACGCCCCGTTTTATGCCTTTGTTGAACTAGCGCCTTCTTTGGCAGCTAAGATGGGACTCAATCCTGCTTTCTTAATTATACCTATGCTGCAGGCTTCTAACTTGGGCCGTACTATCTCGCCTGTTTCTGGTGTCATCGTTGCAACATCGGGGATGGGGAACATCTCGCCATTTGAAGTGGTGAAACGTACATCAGTGCCTGTACTCGCAGGTTTGGTTACCGTCATCATCGGCACCATGATTCTTGTCCCTATGTCAGCCTAATCGTACTAGATAATCTGGCATCACCAATAATAAAAGGGAAGCGATTAGCTTCCCTTTATACGTTATTTAAAAGGCCTCACCGACCGATAGGTAAAATGTGTTTTCTTCCGGGCCTTTGGCAAAATCAAGCCTGATATTCATTTTCTTTTGTTCCACGGGTTGCCATCTAAAACCCAACCCTTTTGTTACAATCGTATTTTGACTCAAAATATCTTGCTCTGCTTCCGAGGTTTTCCCCAGTCCAACAAATGCAACGAGACCAAAGCGTGGTTTAAATGTCCATCGCCCCTCAAATTGACCTTGGATGATGTTGTCATTCCGATAGCGGCCATGGTTAAAGCCTCTCATCTTCAGCGTGGGTTTTTCATAAAATGGGACATCTCCGCCACTAGACTCCATCGTCACTTTTGATGCAATGACCACGTTTTCCCATACACTCGTGTAGTTACTGGCTGCTAATTTGCCGATGGCATAATCACCATCCCCTCCCCATTGCTCACCATAATCCATATAACTAAACTGAGCGAACCATCCATCAGTTGGATAATAGTTGTCATCGCGGGTATCAAAGTGAAGTACCGCCCCCAACCCACCTGATTTAACGTCTTCAGGTTGGGGCCAAAAACTGTTGAACGTATTAAAACTGATTTCCGTCTGCATATAATTGTATTGCGGACCGAGATACCAACTAGAATCGCCAAGCTTAAACAATGCACGCAACATGACGGCAGTCATCGTCATACCGTAATCAAGGGGATCATCAGAAAACGTCGGATCATTGCCATCGCCATAGTATTTGAGATTTAAATTACCGTGGAACAATCCTCCCGTATACCGAATTGTGTCGTCGTTTAACGCGCCATCATGAAACGCACCGACTAACCAGCTTTCTGTAGAGGTATACATTCCCATAATGCCCGATGTGTCATTGTGAGCGACAGAATCAGGGTCCTTGGCATGCATATAAAGGCCGAGAAGCTGTACTCCTGTTCCTAATGTTGGATTCGACATAGGGATCGGCAGCGCAATAAAACCTTCCTTTTCGCCGCTTGTTTGCCGCGTGTTCTCTACTTTATCTTTTTTATCATCAACATGATCTTTATATTCCGCTGACCAAGAAAACGGGGATACTCCGAGCAACAACGCCGACATACTCATACGTTTTAGTTTTGAAGCCATTAATTACATCCATGTCATATATTCTCTCATTGTTATACAGAATATTAGTGAGCCAAAAAAGGGATTTTTCATCGCTTACTTTTGTCCTAACTCTTTACCATATTTACTCTCAAGCGCTGATAATCAAGAAAGCGATGAACTTAAACGAATAATTTCCTTATCAATTGAACCACAACTTCCATTTCTCGTACTAAAATTCAATGACAAAACAAACACCAAACGAAAAGGAAGACAAATGAATTATAAGCTCATTGGATTGGCGCTTGCGACAACACTTACCGCTCCCCTATCACTGGCAGGAGAGCACATTATTTACGAAGTAGACGGGCAACCCTATGAAGGGTATTGGGCAAAGATTAATAACACGGCGCCTATGGTTCTGCTAGTCCATGATTGGGACGGACTCACTGAATACGAAGAGAATCGAGCGGAAATGCTCAATGCTATGGGTTATAACGTATTTGCCGTTGATCTTTTTGGCCAAGATGTCAGGCCAACCAAAGTGGAAGATAAAAAACAACACACTGGCGAACTCTATAAAGATAGAGCGAAACTGCAAGCGCTTATGAATGCTGGGCTGTCTGAAGCAGGCAAGCTAGGCGGCAACCTCGATAATACCGTAGTGATGGGATATTGCTTCGGAGGGGCAGCCGTCCTTGAGTCAGCTCGAGCGGGTATGAACGCGAGAGGCTTTGTGACGTTCCACGGTGGCCTACAGACACCGAAAGGACAAAACTACACACAAACCACCGCACCTATTATGGTGCTTCATGGTACCGCTGATGCGGCGATTCCTATGTCTCAGTTTGCTGAGTTAGCGGTAGAGCTTGAACAAAACAACGTCTCTCATGAAATGATCACATACAGCGGTGCACCTCATGCATTTACTGTATTTGGATCCAAAAATTACCGAGAAGATGCCGACAAGAAATCTTGGACTGCATTCTCTGAGTTTTTAGTGGCTAAAACCGGCAAATAACGTGTCAATAAACATCCCAGGCCATCATAGCGCACTGATATAGAAATAAAAAAAGGCCAGATTCTTAAGAATCTGGCCTTTATCTTTCTTAGTTAAACGTGACTATGCTGGATTTTTTGCTTTAAACAAAATCGCATACATGACGGGAATAAAGACTAACGTCAACACAGTAGCGAAGCCTAAACCAAACATGACCGTTATAGACATATTCACGAAGAACACATCACCAAGTAACGGAATCATACCTAGGATCGTCGTACATGCCGCCAACATTACTGGTCTCATACGCGAAATTGACGAATCAATAATGGCATCGTACACCGGTTTTTCTTCTGCCTGCATATCGATCTCTTCAAGCAAGACGATCGCATTTTTTATCAACAGGCCTATCAAACTCAACGCACCAAGCAGCGCCATAAAGTCAAAGGCTCCATCAAGTAATAGCAAACCAGCGGTGATACCAATAATCGCTAAGGGAACCGTGATCCAAATAATCAATGGTTGTTTCACCTTACCAAACAGCAAGACAACAACAATGATCATCATAATAAACGATACTGGGATTGCGCTAAACAACGCCCCTTGGGCCTCAGCGGAATCTTCATATTCACCACCCCAGTCCATTGTATAACCTGGTGGTAATTCTATCGCTTCGATTTGAGGCTTTAGGCGATCAAACATTGGTGCAGCCAGTTCACCGGTCGGGTTAGCGGATGCAATAATAGTCGTTAGTCGATCACGACCACGGATCATTGCATCTTCCCAAACGGTTTCAAATGCTACGACCACTTGAGCAATTGGGACCGTACGGTCTAGGACTGGACTGTACACTTGCGCATCCATTAATTGAGCCACGTTTTGGCGCTCACTGGCATCAGTGCGGAAGTAGATAGGTAACAACCTAACACCGTCACGATAAATGCCAACCTGTGATCCTTCACTTGATGCACGTAAAGAAGCGGTAAGCTCAGTACGAGTAATCCCTAATTGACGCGCCACCTGCTCGTTGAAAATAGGCTTGATCAACTTAACAGGCTGTCTCCAGTCATTTCGGACTTCTTTAGCCTCAGGATCAGCGAGCATGATCGCTTCGGCTTGAGAAGAAAGATCTCGAAGCACCGCGGGATCGGGGCCGGCAAATCGAGCTTCAATTTTTGAATCTCGTCCCGGACCAATTCGTAGACTTTTTATCTTAGGCTCAATGCTATCGATGTTTTCTTTCATAAACTTATCGATATCAGCTTGCAATCCTGCAATCAATTCTCGATTTTCAGTTCGAACGATAACTTGACCATAAGCATTCGTAGAGTCTTGCGGCGTATAAACCAAAGAGAAACGTGAGGCACCACCACCAATAAACGTTGCAGTCCACTCAACACCTTCTTGCTCTCGAATAAAGTCCGCGACCTTTAGGGTGTCATCCCTAGTTTGGCGAATATCGGTCCCTTCTACTTCCCATACATCAACGAAGAACATCGGTGTATTTGCGTTAGGGAAAAATGCACTTTTTACGAAGCCGAAGCCCCATACAGAGGCAACAAACATCGCCAAAATAATGCTAATAGTAAGTGCACGCTGCTTAAGAGCAAACTGAAGAACACTCTTATAGATAACAAACCCAGCACCCGCATATGGGTCTTTTTCTTCTTCACCTTCTTTGCGTTCCTCCTTTTTAAGAAGTAACGCACACAAAAGAGGTGTCGTTGAAACGGCCGTCACCCAGCTTAAAGACAGTGAGATCAAAATAACGTAGAACAGCGAGCGGGTAAATTCACCGGTGTTGCTTTGAGACATACCAATCGCAGCAAACGCCAGAATACCAACGGCGGTACCACCGAGTAACGCCCAACCATTCGCACCAACCACTTCACCAGCGGCCTTAATCGCAGGAACCCCCCGCTTAATACGAATCATCATGCCCTCAGCCACCACGATCGCATTATCCACCAGCATCCCGAGTGCAATAATCAATGCTCCCAGCGAGATCCTTTGCAGTTCGATTCCATACAGGTGCATTATCGCCAAAGTACCAGCTACGGTTATCACGAGAACCGCACCGATAATGAGGCCGACTCTAAGTCCCATAAACGCGAGTAGTACGACAACAACGATAATCAATGCTTCAACAGTGTTAGTGACAAAACCAGCAACTGATGCATCAACTTCTTGCGGTTGATTGTAAATAATATCGAGATTCATACCCAGAGGAATTTGGTTCTCTAAGCTTTGAATCTTGTCATTAATCAACCCACCGACTTCCACCACGTTCTTTCCGGCAAGCATTGAAATACCGACCGTCAGCGATGGTTTACCATTGAAATAGATGAGCTTAGACGGCTCTTCTTTGTATTCGCGCGTAACCTCGGCAATATCACCCAAACGAATCAGTTTCTTGTCGTCGCTCGATATCAATAAATCTTCAATTTCGCTGACATGTTTAAAGCTGCCTGTTGGCTCAATTCGAATGAATTCTGGACCAACACGGAAACGACCTGAGTCCGATACCAAATTTTGTGAACGAAGCAGATTTTCAATGGTACCCATATCAATGCCAAGTTTCGCCATTTTGGCACGTGACATCTGAACATAAACGGCTTCTTTCTGATCGCCATCAATAGAAACTTTTCGTACTCCAGGCACTAATACAAGTTGTTTTTTGAGGTTATCAGCGACATCTTTGAGCTCGCGATAGGTATAACCTTCGCCGTTTAGGGCTAAGAAACCACCATAAACGTCCGCAAAGTCATCGATAATCTGCGGTTCGCCGGCACCTGGGGGCAACTTGTGCTTGTTGTCTGCAATCTTACGTCTAAGTTCATCGTAAATACCCGGCATTTCCGCCGACGTATACTCATCTTTGAACTCAATAGTAATATCAGACAACCCTTCACGAGTAACCGAACGCTTGATTCGCTTTACCTGTCCCAGTAAACGAACAGCGTCTTCAATGTGGTAGGTGACTTCGTCATACACTTCTTGCGGCGATGCACCTGGATAAGTCGTGATGATCTTGGCTTCTTTGATAGTAAACGCTGGATCTTCCAGTTTACCCATTTCAAAATAAGCCATGACACCACCAACGGTCATGAGTAAGACCAACAGCCAGCTGTTAACCTTATTTTTTACTGAATACTCACCTAAATTCATAAAACATCTCTTCTCGCTGAGTCACAGTTATTGAGCTTGATCGATTTCTGGCATCAGGCTCACTTCCATTCCTTCGTTTAGGAATGGTACGCCTACCGTCACAATTCGCTCGCCCATCTCTAAGCCTGATAGCACAGTAATACGCTCGCCGGCCATTGTAGACACTTCGATTGCCTTGGGTGATACCGTATTGTCATCACCAACAACCCAAACGGTCGGGTTATGTGAGTTATCACTGACCACTGCGGTAGTCGGCACTTGAACTGCACCTTTAGTCTGGTTTAGGTTCGAGAAATCAGCAGTAACATAACCTGTCATACCCGGAAGTATATTTTGGTCTTTGGGCGCTTCTAACGTGACGGTTACTTCAAATGTTTGAGTATCAGAATCTGCTTTAGATGACACTTCTGTGATGACCACTGGATAAGGCTTTTCGCGAGCGACATCGAAATAGGCAAATACAGGGATCTCTACGGGTTCTGCCGCTTGCTCATCACGAATTTGCCTAACTAGTTTCTCTGGTACCGCAAATTTAAGCTCGAGGGTATTCAGATTCTGAAAAGAAAAGACCACTTGCTTAGCTTCAACGTTTTCAAAGTTCTGGATACTACGCTGCGCAACAAAACCGTCAAAAGGGGCAACAAGTTTGGTGTAGCTAAGTTGCGTTCTTGCATTGTCGTAACTGGCTTGTGCTCTTGTAAGGTCAGCTCGAATTTGCTCGAAATCTTTCTTTGAAATAAAGCTATCTTTGATTAGCTCTTGAGCACGCTTGTAGTCCGCTTGAAGCCTCTGGAGCGTTGCTCGGGCATCTCGCACCGCTAGTTTAAAGCGTGTGTCGTCAAGCGTTGCTAAAACCGTCCCTTTCTTAACGTCATCCCCTTCTTTGGCAGGTAGGCTATCAACTTTTCCAGCCACTCTAAACGCCATTTCTGCGCGATCAGACGCTAGAACACGTGCTGGGAACTCACGAATCATACTTTGATTATCTAAACCAATTACCATCGTTTTTACCGGACGTATAACTGGAGCTTCTTCGGTCTTCTCCGGCTCTGGGCTACACCCAGTTAATGCAACGCCCATTAGCGCCGCCAAAGTAAGAACTCGTAAATGAGTTTTCATAACAACCACCCAACATAAAAATTTATAAAAGTCATGCCAAACATAGGCTAACAAAATCAATGACTACTTAATGCTACAAGTTACATCAAGAACAGCAAAAAGCAACATGTCCGCCACAATAAATCAACCTTTTCAACTTATGTAGACCGTGCCATGCGTGCTTTATACGTACAAACCTTCTATAAGACTCATAATCCATCATAAGTTCATTATTATTCGGATTATTTTAGAACAAATTGAAACGGCAAATAAGTATCCCATACTAATAATTACGGTCAATAAATCAGAAGAAATCCATGAGCAGACAAATATTGAAATGGGGGGTTATTTTACTTGTCGGATTAACATTTGGATTGTATTTTGCGATCAACTTCGAAACACCTTTCAATATCAATCAAGACACGCAACACTCTTTTTCTAAACAACCCTCGGCTCATGAATCCATGATAATCCCCCCTATCAAGTCAGTCGTACTCACGAAAGAAGGCAGAAATGAAGCAAAGTTGGGACTACAACTTTTCCTTGACCCCAACCTATCTTCCAACAAAAAAGTGAGTTGCGAATCTTGTCACCACATTTTTGACAACGGAGCAGAAGATGTTCGAGTGTCTAATGGCGTCAAAGGCTTAGGAAGCAGGAATTCTCCTACAGTCTTCAACATTGCCAACAATACTCGTTTTTTTTGGGATGGCAGAGCATCCAACTTAGAAGCTCAAATGGATGGCCCAATTCATAATCCCCTAGAAATGAATACCAACTGGAAAAGCATCATTAATTATGTCCAAAGTAACTCCACCTATACCGACCAATTCGATGATATTTTTAATGGTGAAATCAGCGAAAAAACCATAAAAGCCGCGCTCGTCGTTTTTATGACATCTCTCAATACGCCTAATGCGCCTTTTGATCGCTATTTGAATGGCGATAAGCATGCACTTGATCCTGCTGCGATGTCCGGATGGGCGAAATTCCAGGCCTTGGGATGTGTGGTATGTCACCAAGGAACCAATGTCGGCGGCAATCTGTTCCAGCGATTTGGGCATTTAGACAGCTCAACGTTAATGAAAGAGCAAGACCTCGGGCGCTACAACGTAACGGGGCTTGAACACGACAAGATCGTCTTTCGCGTGGCTAGCCTTCGAAATGTTGCCGACACACCGCCCTACTTTCATGATGGTAGAGCGGAAACACTAGAGGAAGCCATCGTAACCATGGCTAAATTGCAACTTGGAAGAGAGCTCGGTCCAGCAACGATTATTGAACTCAGTGCATTCCTACGTTCTCTCTCTGCTCCTCCACCGCCAGCATTAGAGGAGCTGATGCAATGAATAAGAAATTTTTCAACCAGCGTCGTATTGAAAACCTTTATATGGTTAGCATTGCCGCCGTGGCCTACTGGCTTATCATCAGCATCGCACAGAGTCATACGAGTGAGTCCTACCAAAAAGTCTATCTAACGCTCACTCAAAACATGACACGTAACTTGGAAACCATCTACACCTTCGAGTACGGTGACACGAGTACGCTTGATCAGTTTTCAAACGAATTGGTTAAAATCGAAACTCAGTCCGAAGCACTCTACAACAATGTCCTGCTTAATTATGACGCCTATCATGTTTACCTGAATCCAATACCTTTAGATGCAGTGGCACTCGCAAATAAAGTGAGAATTGAAGCCCAGGCTTTCTCTCAGCGCCTAGAACGATTGCTCAGCGCAAAAGTTTCTAAAGTTTATTCGTTAAAAACATTACGAACATTGAAAGACGCGGTGTTGTTGAACGTTACTGACGACGGTACTCGTTTAGCACTATTCAACTATCTCGATGGGCGACACACATTATCTGTACTCCCAGCACAACTCCAAGCCAATCCAGACTTCTCGGCACTGGTTGAGTACCGCAATCTATTTGAGCGAGTTACTGCAACAATCAATGACGAAAAGGGTAAGTTACTCAATAGTGATGTCCACACAACACTCAACGAAATGAATGATTACTGGTTACATCGTTCTTCATCCGCGCAGCAACAAATCACCTTCGGATCTGTTTTGTTGTTTATGTTGCTAGCTGGGTATTTTTACTGGCGACAGTGGGTGCAGCAGTATAGAGAAGCAAAGCTCAATAGAGAGCTGTTACTAAAAGAAAAAGAGCGTTCACATCTTGCCATGGTAGTCGAACACGCCAGTGATGCGATTATCATCACCGATAGTGAAGGCAATACTTCCTGGGTCAATGCAGCATTTGAATCCATATCAGGTTATCAAATGGCAGAAGTGATAGGAAAGAAACCAGGTTCAGTGCTACAGGGTAAGGAGACCTCAACCGCCGAGGTCGAACGCATTTCGGCAGAACTAAAACGTGGCAATATCGTGAAGTCCGAACTGGTCAACTATAACAAAAAGGGTCAGCCATATTGGGTTGACATCGTAATCACCCCTATCCTAGATGCACAAAATAAAATAGCCCAATTTATTGCCGTTGAGCGCGATACTACCGAGAGAAAGTTACTGGCAAAAGATCTCGAAAAAGCAGTCGAAACAGCAGACGCATCTAATCAAGCAAAATCCACGTTCCTCGCAACCATGAGTCACGAACTGCGCACGCCTCTCAATGGTATCCTTGGAATGGCTCAGATTCTTGAATCGTCGGTCACTGAATACCAACATAAACAACAGCTTCAAATCCTTTTAGAGTCAGGGAACCACTTACTATCTCTACTCAACGATATCCTTGATATATCAAAAATTGAGGAGGGTAAGTTTGATCTGGAGGAGATCGAGTTTTCAATTGAGGATATCTGTGCGCCTATTTTTAGTACTTACTCTTCACTATGCAAAGAGAAAGGGATTGAATTCAATCTAATCAACCAACTAGAACCCGGACAATCTTATCGTGGTGACAAATCTCGAATCCGCCAGATTATTTTTAATTTACTGGGAAATTCGGTCAAGTTTACTCCGAAAGGGAGTGTCCTCATTACATTCAGCAACAGCGCGTCTACCGACTCAGAGACTGAAACACTCATCATTAAGGTCCAAGATACGGGCGTTGGTATTCACAAAGAACGTTTAAATTCCATTTTTGATCCCTTCATCCAAGCGGAATCTTCGACCACACGACAGTTTGGTGGCACTGGCCTTGGGCTGACCATTGTAAAACAACTGGCTAACCTAATGGGGGGGGACGTTGTTGTAGACAGCGTGATAGGCAGTGGGAGCACATTTACCGTGACTTTACAGTTAACCCCTATTGCATCTAAAGAGGTGGAGCAAAAAACAGCCGTTTCATTGGACGACCAAGCCATCGCTCGCTCACTTAACATTTTGTTAGTTGAAGACAATAAAGTGAATGCGATCGTCGCGAAAACATTTTGTACTAAACAAGGCCACAACGTTGAAGTGGCCCAAAACGGCGAATTAGCGGTAACCTGCGTCAAAAATAACACCTATGACTTAATCATCATGGACAACCACATGCCTATTATGGATGGTATAGAAGCAACAAGAATCATTAGGCAGGAACTTAAATGCAATACGTTAATTTTTGGTTGTACTGCCGATGTCTTTAAAGAAGCCCACGATAATTTTGTTGCCGCCGGTGCCAATCTTATTTTGACCAAGCCTCTACAAAAAGAGAGCTTTATCGACGCGCTCCAGCGATTTCGTCACCAACTCATGTCACCGCCGACCGAACAAGCAAGCCCTAATATTCTGCAGCTAATTCGACACGATATGACCAAAATGAAAAGCCTTAGTGCCACGGAAGCTGAGATTCAGCTATCCAATCCAGATAGCTCTGAAAAAAGCATTGATATCAACGGTATTCAATGCTTTAAACAGACAGCCGAAGAATCACTCGACTCACTTGTTCAGGCTTATCCAACGGGGGATACCGCTGCCGTAAAAAATATACTTATGACGCTTCACAGTGACATTGCCGAGCTAAATTTACAGTTAATCGAGAGGAAAATCCTTGCTTTACTCTCGTTATACGACCGCGAACAGCCAGTAAGCATCACTGATATGCAGTCTCTTATCAATCTTGTCGAGGTGAACATACATCAAGCGATACGATTGTTGGATGAAGAGACCCATAGGCCGCCGTTACCCCAGGTAAAGGACAAACATAGCCTTCAATAAAAGTACTTACAAGTCTTACATCAAATCACATTTTTCCGGCTATCAATATTAGTTAAGGTATTCTATTCTTTGAGGAACCTACCTAACAGCGGTTACCATTTTGGATTTTTACGGCTTAAAAGCGATGGTGTTTGACTTAGATAATACCCTCGTGTCTTCTGATATCGATTTCGCGGGGTTACGACAAGAAATTGGTTGTCCACAAAACAAAGATCTATTACTGCACATAGCACAGCAGAAATGTGTCAAAGAACAACAGCGTATGCACGACATTGTACTTTCTTATGAGATGTACGATGCACAATCCAGTTTATTAATGCCGGGTACTAAAGAGACCCTTGAATGGCTTAAACACCAAAATTGGCGGGTTGGCATTGTCACTAGGAACTGTCGACAAGCGGCTAAGTTAAAATTACGGGCTCACGGTTTAATCATTGACGACGTCTTGACTCGAGAAGATTTCCCAGCAAAACCGGCACCGGATGCGCTTATTTATCTTATGGAAAAGTGGCAATTAACTTGCCGCCAAATACTTTATGTTGGTGATCACTTTTACGATATAGAAACCGCTAAGAATGCTGGCAGCTTAAGTTGTTTCATCAGTAATAGCGACAAAATGACGACAGAAAATTTAGGGCATGAAAGTGACTTTGCTTTTTCATCACTGATTGAGTTGCAACGCTCGTTACAAGCATCATTTACAGAAAACCATCAACATCGATAATGCAGGTGTCTTGAAACCTATCTTGAAAGACGGGGAAATGGACAATGGTTATTCCTAACATGAACCAACACGTCAGTGTTTTACTCCGCTTTGCGTATGAATCATCAAGCTTATTTGTATTTATACATGGCTTTGTCAGCCCTCTCCAACAAATCTTTGTGGGTAAGATCTTCCAACGGTGAACACGAGACGATACCTACGCAGTAACCAAGTTCATACACACGAGATTGAGAAGCATTAAATTTAGCGATTTCCTCATCGAACCTCGTCATCGGATAACGTGCATCAATACCAGTTGTACCCGACATCAACACAACAAACTCATCCCCGCCAATTCTTGCAATCACATCCGAATCTCTAAAGTTATCTATCAGTAGTCGAGCAAACGAAATAAGTGCATCATCGCCAACCGAGTGCCCTAGCGAATCATTAATTCTTTTGAAATCATTCAGATCGAAATAAGCCAAACAATATGGTTCCATAGAAAAACGACACTTACTGATGGCTTTATCCGCCAACGCATTAAACCCCCTACGATTGGAGATTTGTGTTAGTTCGTCAATCGTTGAGTTTAAATTAGCAACGAGTTCATTCTCAGCCAACTTTGCCAGATCAATCAAATCATGGACATCTTGGTCAGAGAAGTGTCTCGGTTCTCGTCCGATAATACAAAGTGTACCAATCTTTATACCCTCAGGAAGCTTGAGAGGCACACCCGCGTAAAAGCGAATGTTCGGCTCACCATCAACCAAAGGGTTATCACAAAAGCGTTCATCAGCCATTGCATCTGGAATAATAAAGGGCTCATCACCAAGAATGGCATGACCACAGAATGAAATGTCTCTACCCGTTTCGTTAGCCTCTAAGCCAACGCAAGACTTGAACCACTGCCGATCTTCATCAACCAAGCTAACCAACGCAATATCCACGTTAAACATGCGCTTAGCTAATCGAGTCACTCGGTCGAAACGCTCCTCATTCGGCGTATCTAAAATTTTTAGTTTGCGAAGTACTTTGACTCGATAATCGTCATTCGCAGGTATCGGAGCTGGTTGCATAGCGGTAATAATCTATTAAATAATTGTAAATATAAAATTAGTAGATCTTGCTATTTATGCCACACCCAACTGCAATTTTAAGTTCGTCAGCCTTATTCAACCAGTACAGTGACTAAATGTCAGGCTACACCCGTCCACATTTTCTCAAACAACTGCACTTGCCTATATACTAATAACTTGAAGTAGCATTGATTTCGTGAATTTAATTGACCTCGTTCATCTTTGATTCAGAAACGCTACGTTAGTATGACTGTCTACTAACGATTTACAGTCTACTAACGATTTACACCAGAGGTCATTATGAAGAATTTGCTCGTTACCATCAGCGCACTGATCATTGGGTTTTTCGCTATGATATTTAGCCTACTCATGGCCATTCCATTGGCGATTGTTACTTTTATTACCGGCAATCGTATAAAAAAACAGATGGAACAACAGTTGAAAACGCAACCATACTACCAAGAACCGTCGTCAGGAAAGACCATTGAAGGCGAATATGAAAATGTCTCAACTAAGTAGCCGTTGACAACAAATGACTAAAGAACGCCACAGGCGAAAGCTCACTGCTTTCGCTTTTTATTTAGCGGTATTCATCAGTGCGAGTATTGTAGGCTGCAGTAGCAGCGATAACTCTGATCCTGCTTATCAAACCGCCAAACAGTTGCCACGCTTTGATCAGCCAACGTTCGATGCTTACCTCACGGAAACACGTACTTGGTTAATGGAGAATCGCGACTTCAAAACCCCTGATCATCAAACAGAACTTAATCTGAACAGCCCTTTTGAACTCATTCCGGATAAGCCTAATGGCGAAGCAGTATTGCTGGTCCATGGCCTCGGCGATTCACCGTATTCGTTCCATGACGTTGCTCATCACCTAGTCAACAAAGGTTACTTAGTTCGCGCAGTTCTGTTATCAGGGCATGGAAGTAAAGCGGGTGATCTTGTTCTATCACGTTACAACGATTGGAATGCTATCGTGGCACATCATGTTTCCTTATTGAAAAATGATTACCCAACTCTGTGGCTTGGCGGCTACTCCACTGGCGCGAATCTCGTCACGTCTTTGGCACTCAACGACAGCAGCATTTCTGGATTAGTCCTGTTTTCTCCAGCATTCAAACCAAAGTCGGAAGCCGTAAAATACGCACAATTCGCCAGCTATTTTGTGACGTGGGCTGATCAAGACCTCGAAGATAACCCGCTTCGGTATAATTCATTACCGATGAATGGAGCATCGGCGTATTATCAAACCTCTCAAGTGGTACGCGAAGCGCTTTTGACTCAATCCTTTACGAAACCAACAATGATGGTTTTGAGTGAGACAGACAGTATTATTGATACTCAGGCAGCTGCAAAATGGTTCAATTCCCACTTTACTCATCCAAATAATGCGCTCATCTGGCAAGGCAGCACTCCACCTGAAGGAAATAACATCATCCGCCAAACGATGCCTCGCCCTGATTTGAATATCTCCAATGCCTCTCACATGGGTATGTTATTTAGCCCAAGCAACCCATATTACGGTATGAAGGGATCGGTGAAAATTTGTGATAA
Organism: Vibrio sp. 10N.261.51.F12; assembly: GCF_041471725.1. Lineage (NCBI taxonomy): Bacteria > Pseudomonadati > Pseudomonadota > Gammaproteobacteria > Vibrionales > Vibrionaceae > Vibrio > Vibrio sp. 10N.261.51.F12. The sequence continues at coordinate 123,161 of NZ_JBFROV010000036.1, forward strand.
CGGGCAAAATGACATCAACACAGATCGCTGTATGAACGGAGACGAGACATGGTATTCCGCATGGGGCTATCAAGAAACAGATAAAATCCATGCAAGACTGACGTTTAATCCATACTTTAACGAAACTATGGATTACTTAGATAAAGTGATGTCCGCAAAATGAGAGTAAGCACGTTTCTCATTGATTATCTGTAGCAGCGTAGGCAATTGATGTTAAATGGTTAATAGACGTCAGGTGTGGCTGCCGCATCGGTAACATAAAGCCATACATTGCCGTTATTTATTCAAGCAAGACTGCGTCATTTCCATTGATATTTAAACAGCCAATCATTACAGGCTATTGTGACCAACAGAACTAAAACAGTGCTGGTTCTACCGCCAACCATACGTCACATGAATAACTTCGGCGTAGAACGTGACAAATAGCCTCTAAATGTAACAGGTTGTCAGTATTTCGCCACTAACTCATGTTTTCAATTCAATTTCGCTCACCACTCCTCTACAATGTGCCACGTTTTAAACTCAGGTCGTGTCCTGAATACGCAACTACTCTCGTGGGTTGATTCAAAAATGTTCAAATTATTAAAAACGCGCTTAAGTGCTTACTATGACTTTCTTATTATTAATGCGCTGTTAGCGACACTCATCGGTGCTCGTTACTTCTTTTATTTCCCGGATGTCCCCTTTGATATCCTGCAAGATACGTTTGCGGCTTCTAGTTTAATTAGTCATATGAGTTTGCTGACTCTTGTCTTTGGATTACTGGCACTATTTATTTGCTTTTTACCCTTTAAAGCCAAAAGGCCAGTACTTGCGCTCCTAGCAACGGTAGGTTTAGCGTTCTTATTTGTAGACACTATGATTTTTGGTTTCTATCGATTCCATCTCAATTATCCAGTGCTGTCTCTCGTCATGTCAGGACAAATAGTTGAATTTCCACTGTCAGCATGGGCCATGCTCGTCGCTGGCCTTGTCGCACTGTTTGCGCTCCAATGGTGGGCGTTGGGTCGTATAGAAAGTCAAACTTTTAGACTGACGAAAGCTTTGCGAAAAGTGTTCTTACCCCTATTTTTCGCTACTACTCTCGCGAGTCACGGTATCCATATTTGGGCGGCAGCAACGGCTTATCAACCGGTAATGTTCGTCAATCAATATTTGCCATTATTCTACCCGACTATTGCTAATTCACTGTTAATGGAGCATGGCTTTTTAGATCGTGAGGAATTAGCCAAACGACAAGCAAAGACACCGAAGATTCAAGGCGGTTTAAACTATCCGTTACACCCTTTGACTGGAGAAGCATCGGGGCAACCTAGAAACATCATGCTCATTCTGATTGACTCATGGCGTCCAGACACCGTGACAGAGCAATATATGCCAACTGTCTATCAAATGTCGCAAGATGGCTTATCGTTCGACAAACACTACTCTTCCGGGAATGCGACGCGAATGGGGACATTTGGATTATTTTATGGGCTACCTGGTCCTTATTGGCATCCAATGCTGGCAAACCAACGCCCAACGGTTTTAATGGACAGACTCCAGGATCTGGACTACCAGATCGGCGTATTTACTTCCGCTCATATTGAATCTCCTGAGTTCAATCGCACTATTTTTGCCAAAATCCCAGACTTACGGATCAAAGGCAAAAACACAGGAACAGCGGCAGATCGTGATATCGAACTCGTCGATGATTGGACGACCTGGTATGAACAGCGCAGTGAAAAGCCAACCTTTTCTTTCTTGTTTTTTGACGCGCCCCATGGCTTCATTTTCCCGGACGACTACGAACCTAAATTTGAACCAATGTCTGGCGCCAACAACCCGTTTGTACGCAGTAACGATTCTGATCCGGAACCCATATTTAATCGCTATAGAACCAGCACGCACTTTGTTGACAGCAAAATCAAAGAAGTCGTGGCCAAGCTTAAAGAAGAAGGCACTTACAATGACACCGTGATCATTGTAACCGGCGATCATGGTGAAGAACTGAATGACAATGGCCAGAATTTCTGGGGCCACAACGGTAACTTCACCGAAGCTCAGATCAAGGTACCTTTCATAATGATCGGTGCGGGCGTCAACAAAGAAAGTAACGATTGGCCAACAGACAAGATGACCACTCACTTTGATTTTGTTCCGACCATTATGAAGAACTATCTCGGTGTGACCAATGACATTAAGGACTACAGTGTTGGTGAGGACTTATATGGGAAATTTGTTGACCGCCCTTACACTATCGTGGCTGATTACGGTGATTATGCCATCGTATCTGAAGATAAAATCTTCTCACTGAAAGGGAACGGGTTGTACGAAGTCAAAGATGGTCGTAACCGACTGCTTCCTGAGCAAGAAATTGATAGAGAACGCATGCAGTACGCTCTCGATGTCCTAACCCGTTACACTAAATAACAGCGAATACGTTAACGGAACACTCTGGCAAGTTAACGTGGTTAGACGTTAAAAAGCAGGAAAAGCACCACGCTTTTCCTGCTTTTTTTATTACTATTTTTTCGGTTGGATATAAAATATCGCGGCAGAATGTTCTGGAACCGTCACAACGCCACTGGCTACGGATAATCGGTCGCTTAATGCAGATTGCAACTTTACCGTTGTATCCACCGACACACTTTTTTCTCGTGAAGATTTATTAATGATCACCAGCCCCTTATCTCCACGGGTAAACGCAAGGATGTCATCATTGGCTTCTACAATCTCGAAAGCTTCACCATGCATACGGTGGTAGAACTGGATCAACTGCGATAATTTCTCATCTTTCCAAGCATTCATCCAACGTGGTTGCCCTTGCTGATTCTTAATTCCGCTAGGATCAAGATCAGAATAGATCAATGGCACGCCGCCATCCCGCCCAAGAATATACACATAAGCCAACCATTCATTTTGTTCATCCAACACAAGATTCTGAAAAACATCGTTGTTTGGAATATCATGAGTCGTAGCAAAGGTAATCGAACGAGCATTTGTCAGCGCTTGACCAAAGCAATAAGGGTCAATTAGTGACGCCATACTACCTTTCTTCTCAAACACCTCAAATACCGTATTGAACAATGGGAAATCATAGGCGGCAAGCCGAGTCTCCTCTAAGTACGGCTGCAAAAACAACTCGTATTCTTCTTTCGTGGCTCCGCCATCCGTGATGATCTCGCCAAATACGTGCATCCCTTCCGTAATATCTTGAGTAAACACCGCTTGAATGTGCTCGAGGCTTAGGTGTTTGGCCGCATCAATGCGGTATCCACGCACCCCAAGATTCTTCATCGCGCGTAAATAAGCTTGTTGTTGCTCAATGACGCGTTTGCTCGTGCGTAGGGTTGGTAAACCTGGGTCACTGGGTCCACCGGTTAAGCGTCCATGTTGGACTTCCCAGCGATCTTTCCAGTTCTTGATACCAAATGCTTCAACGAAATCATTCTCATCAAAAAGAGGCTCATTCAAATCCCCAAATAGTTTTTGCTGTTCGAAGTATTGGGAATGCGCTTGGTAGCCTTCAATATCAGCGTTGCTCGGGTATTGAAGATCCAACCTTGAACCAGATTCGTTTGCCATATGATTGAAAACAACGTCAATGTATACCCACACCCCCTGTTCATTAAGGGCGGCCATCATTGCCTTAAAGTCTTCTGTATTGCCCAACTTATTATCGATTACTCGATAGTCTTGCGGCTGATACAATTGCCACCATTGAACCGGCAAAGACTGTCTAAAGGATTTCATCGGAGGAGAAACGAGCACGGTTTTATAGCCTAGTGCTTTAATTTCTTCCGCTCTTTCCGCTACCAATGCATACGGCCAATCAAAAGCATGCAAAATGACATTACTCTGGCTAGTCGTTGACTGTGACATGGTTCACTCCTGTCAAAAATGAGTCTTTTACTCTAACAACGATTATATAGAACCTAACAAGGTTCAAATCATCCTCTAGACATTTTCTATTGTATGAGAAACAAGGCGTAGCCTTCGTGAACTTATGTCCCACTGAGCGAGTTCAATGATTAGTTTCACACCAAACCCTTACTGTTTCATGAAATTTGGGCACAAAAAAACGCGCTTCAGTAAGCGCGTTTTTCCTATCGTAGAAAACGATTAGAATTTTTTCGGAGCAAAACCTGTCATTACATCAAGACGCAGCTCTTTGCCAATTTTGGTCATTGGGTGAACCACAACAAGGCCCTTAACCGATTTCTTAAGCTTGCCAAGATCAGCCTGCTCTGCTTTAGTGATTTCACGATAAAACGGCATATCCAACAAGCTTTTACGCTCTTGATTCATGTCATAGCTAGCTTTGTGTTTTAGCTGTGCCAGTTTTTTCGTTAGTTTCTCAATTTCATCCGTAAATTTGGAGATCATCTCGTTGTCACCACGAGCTTTAGCGCTGTTAAGCTTATGCTGACATGCATCAAGACGGTTTTTAAGTGTTTGAATTTCTTTTTTCATGCTCATTGTTATCTGAACCTAGTAAACGAATGAATAAAACGGACGCGGAGTGTATCACAGACTTAACGGTCATGCCGCTAAGTTTAGGTCCGATAAAGCACCTTAACAACATGCCAGCCAAATTTGGTTTTTACTAAGTGCGGAGTCAAGACTTCACCAGTGAAACACACTTTATCAAATTGTGGCACCATTTGACCTTTGCGAAATTCGCCTAAGTCACCACCTTTTTTGCCAGAAGGACACGTTGAGTGTTTCTTTGCAAGAGCCTGGAACTTGGCGCCTTTTTTTAATTGGCTAATAATATCTTCAGCTTGTTCTTTATGCTTAACCAAAATGTGCAGTGCGGCCGCAGTTCTTGCCATGACGTGTCTACCCTAATACAAAACGATGAGATGCTAATAATAGCGAGAGTGTAAATCATTATGCGATCGAAATCACGTTTACAATCTAAGCAGCTTCAACTTTATTCTGATCTGCCGCAGATAAGTTAGGGAAATTTAAAACTATTCTATAGAATTAGACTGTCACCAACTTAGGGTATGTATTCGATGTCGCCAACTATAAGTAAAGCAAATCAAGCACAAGGCATGTTATTGTTCACTCTTAATATGCAAAAGCAGCGCTTTGCTATCGGTACGCTTAAGGTTCGAGAAATAGTCCCATTCTTGCCGACAACTCAGATCCCTTATTCTCATCAGCACGTTGTGGGCACGGTTAGCATCCGGGGATTAACGGTTCCTGTCATCGATATGGCGGCAGCCATTGGTTTTCGACCTATCACGCCAGAAGAATATTCCAGCACCTACCTTGTTGTCACGGATTGTCTTCGGACCGTGGTTGCGTTTATGGTCAGAGAAATAGATAAAATCATCGAGTGTAACTGGAGAGAAATAGAACCCGCTCCAGACAGTTCAGGAAAAAACATCTTTGTGACGGGAGTGACCAAGTTTAACGGTGACATTGTGCAACTGCTTGATTTAGAACTGTTACTGTCAAAAATCTACCCACAATACGCGGATACCAAAATCCCGATGTTAACCGATGTACAACGTGAACGAATGAAAGCTCTCAATGTGTTGCTTGTCGATGACTCATCGATTGCGAGAAAACAACTAGGTGATGCACTCAATCAAATCAATATCCCGTTCAATATCTGTAAAGACGGGAATAGCGCATTGGCGTTTATGCGTGATCAAGCCAATAGAAGCAACGCGGTTGATATCCTCGTCAGTGACATCGAAATGCCTGGCCTAGATGGCTATGAACTGGTCTTTGAAGTACAAAATGATTCGTCATTAAACCAAGCTTATCGCATCCTACACACCTCATTATCGAGTGAAATGTGTACCGACCGAGCTAGGCAGGTAGGAGCCCATGAAGCATTAATGAAATTCAATGCGGGTGAACTCATTGAAGCAATGCTTAGGGGCGCAGAAACCTTCAGCGAACATTAGTCATTTCCTAACATCGTACAGGCATAACGGAGTCGCGCTTTATCAATAAAGGATGAAAAGAGCGAGACACCGCACTTTGTCGCCCTTCTATCGAGATTCGCGCCGCATTTATTGCCATACTTTCTATAGGGCTGCGAATCGTCGTCAACTTTGGTGAGAAATAGCACTGAGGTAATACATCATCAAAACCAATAATCGACAACTGTTCAGGGACAGAGACACCATGCTCTTTGAACACTTGAATGGCGGCTGCGGCAAAAAAATCATTAAAAGCGACCATTGCGGTCATCGGCAGCCCTTTGTTTAAGAAATTCGTCGCCGCAAGTGCTCCCCCTTGCTCACCAAAAGGAACCTCTTCTACCCAGTCTGGGTTAAACTCGATACCGGCATCATCCAGCGCTCTTCGGTAACCATCAAACCTCAGAAACTTATCATCAACCTCTGTATCACACGACAGAAAGGCAATCTTACGATGCCCCTGCTCTATCAAGTGTTGAGTCGCTTGGTAGGTCCCTTCACTGTTGTCTAGCCATACGCATTGTTCTTCAATTGTTGGAACAAGACGGTTGATCACGACAAGACCAGGGAGCTGTTTTGCGTACTCGACCAAGGATTTGTCACTCATAACCTTGCTGTGGATCACAATATTGCGACATCCTTTGCTCAACATGAACTTGATTGCATCCTCTTCACAATCCGCATCATAATTGCCGCTCGCCACGATCATTTTTTTATCGTGTTGCTTAGCAATTTTCTCTACGCCTTGGCTCAATAGCCCATAAAAAGGCGAGTTAAAACGACTGACAATCAAACCAATCGCATTTAAGCCTTGGTTTATATTAAGACGTTGATTACCTTTAATTTTATAGCCAACATCACGCATCGCTTTTTCAACCAAACTGACCGTTTCAGGTACCACGTTTGAAGAATGGTTTATAACGCGAGATACGGTCGCGGTAGAGACCCCCGCCGATTTTGCGACATCATTAATTGTAGCCATTATTATCTCCTTTTTTTGTCACTATGCATTAATGTAATTTACATGGCAATTTCAAATTATTACATTATTGAATTTCATCACAGATTCCGTCTATATCTCAATATATGCTTTATCTGCACAATAAATCTAATAATTACTCTAAAAAACATTCGCCCTACGCATAACAATCAGGATGTAATTTACATGAAAGAAAATACGGTATCGACCCCTTCAGTAGGATTGGCCTTGTTGCCAATTCTCACCATGTTGCTGTTCTTAGTCGTCGGATACGGCGTCTTTGGTTTACCCATTGAAAGCTTGCTTCTTGCTTCAGCTATTGTTGCTTCATGTGTCGCATGGAAGCTAGGTTATGGCTGGAATGATATTCAAAATGCAATTGTAGAAAGGCTTGCTAAGGCTTTGCCTGCAGTGTTCATTCTCGTCTTAGTTGGCGGCTTAATTGGTAGTTGGATGATCGGTGGCACCATTCCAATGCTGGTGTATTACGGTTTGAAAGTCATCAGTCCCGAGTACCTTATCCTCACTGCGTTTCTCGTCACCAGTTTGGTCTCTCTGTGTACAGGGACGTCTTGGGGCTCGGCGGGTACCGTCGGTGTCGCTTTAATGGGTGTCGCGACAGGTATGGATGCTAACCTAGCCGCTGTGGCTGGAGCCGTTGTCTCTGGCGCGTATTTCGGTGATAAGATCTCCCCTCTTTCCGACTCTACTAACTTTGCACCGGTTGTTGCTGGTACTGATTTGTACTCGCATATTCAACACATGCTTTGGACAACAATTCCGGCATTTTTGCTTGCTTCTGTGGTTTTTTTCTTTGCGGGAAACAGTGATGTCTCAGCAGACACTCCCGAAAAAATCATCGCTATATTGGCCAACTTGGATGAACTTTTCTCGTTAAATATCTTCTTGCTACTACCGCCTGTCTTGATTCTTTGGGGTGCGATACGCAAGCTTCCAACTATCCCATTAATGATCGCTGCTATCTCTATCGCCATCATTAATGCCATCGTATTTCAAGGCTTTGACCTCGCGACAGCGCTTAATTCTACGCTAGGTGGATTTAACGCCTCCATGTTTGCAAGTGCAGGTTTAGGCCATGTTGAAATAGTCAGCGACGTATTAACCCTGGTCAATCGTGGCGGCATGTCATCAATGATGGGCGTTGTGTTACTTGTATTCTGCGCTTTCTCGTTTGCTGGCACACTGGCTCTCACGGGTGGTTTAACTGTTTTGGTTAACATTTTGGCCAAAGGTATTAAAGGCACTGCAAGCTTAATTGGGGCGACTATTGTCACCACATTAACCGTGGTTTGTACCACCTCAGACGGTAAGCTAGCCCTGCTCATTCCGTCAGAGCTGTTCCGAGATACATACAAGCGTATGCAGTTGGATGCGAAAAACTTATCACGAACTATCGAAGATGCGGGCACGGTTATTGAGCCGCTCATTCCTTGGACAAACGCTGGTGTATTTATGGCAGCAACGCTCGGGGTAGCAACGCTCGATTACCTTCCTTGGGCAGTGCAAAACTACTCTGGTGTGTTCTTTGCCATGATTTGGGCTTCTAGCGGTATCGGCATCGCAAAGCTAAAAGACGCTGTCCATACTGCTAAGTCTCAGCAATCAGACGCAGCGAAAAAAACCGCCACTATTTAGTAAAAAATCAACACAACAATGGGAAGCTAACGCTTCCCATGACGAATGAGGACATTTATGCAACACGAATTAGATACCGTTATCAATCGCTATGATACCGATTGCCTCAAGTGGGACTACATGGAAAAGTGGCTCGGGGTTCCAAAAGGAGAAGCGCTACCTAGCTGGGTATCTGACTGGGACTTTAAAGCACCAGAATTCATCACTGCCCCTCTTAAAGAGCGCATTGAACACGGCGTCTTTGGGTACTCAGAGCGCAGCGATGAATACTTTAACTCGGTGATTGATTGGTGGTCTGAGAATCATCAAGTCGAACTGAAGAAAGAATGGTTTCACACTACGCCCGGAAGCCTTCCTGCCATTGCCATGTTGATTGAACGATGGAGTAACCCTGGTGACCAAGTCTTGGTGTTCAGTCCGGTGTACCACGCTTTTTATCGCACCATTGAAAACACCCATCGCTCACTTGCCGTATCACCACTCGACAATAATGATGGCTATTACACGATTGATTTTGAGGATCTCGAGCGTCAGCTAAAAACGGGAATCAAGATTCTCATGCTATGTAACCCTCACAATCCGGGCGGGCGTGTATGGTCTGAAGCAGAAGTCACGAAAGTGTGTGCGCTCTGTCATCAGTACGGCACCTATATTATCTCAGATGAAATCTGGGCAGATGTGGTGTTTAGTGGCCATAAGTTCTTCAGCTGTTTACGAGTTAACCCTAAGTATCGTCAGAAAATGGCGGTGTGTATTGCGGGTACTAAATCCTTTGGCTTGCCATCAATGCGTCTGACAAACACGATGATCCCAAATGAAAAAGAAGCCATCGCATTAAAATCAAAGCTATTGGCATACGGTATTGATGTATACAGCTCACTAAGCTTACTGGCGAACCAATCTGCATATCGCCATGGCCGAGAATGGTTGAGTGAAACCTTGCGTTACCTAGAAAACAATAACTGCGTGCTGGCACAATTTGTTGATTCTGAGCTGAAAAAAGTGAAATACCGACAACAAGAATCCACCTATTTGGCATGGTTAGATTGTCGAGCTCTCAATCTTAGTGACCAAGAGCTAGAAAACAGACTACACCGCGCTGGTGTCATCCCTACAATGGGTTATAGCTTCGGTGAGCAAGGCCAAGGGTTTATACGTCTTAACCTAGGCTGCCCAACGTCAATCTTACAAGAAAAGATTGCTCGGCTTCGTACCGTACTCGAATAACGAATAGACGTAATTCGAACGATAAAGCCATTGCGCCCAAGAGCAGATAACTCCGTTTACTGCTCTTTTCGTTAACCCCTCTAATGACCCGCTTGAGAACCCAAAGATCATGAATACAATAAAATTTGGCCTAGACATTGGCGGAACAAAAATTGAACTCCGAGCTTACAATCAACATAATGAAGAACTCATAAAAGAAAGAATTGTGACACCGAACAATTACGCCAACTTTATCTCATCGATTACCGAATTGGTGATACAAGCGGAGGCTAAACTCGGTAAAAAAGGCAGTATTGGTTTAGGCCTTCCAGGCGCAATATGCCCCAAAACCCACGTTGTTAAGAATGCCAACTGCACCTTCTTAAATGGTAGGCATCTAAAACAAGATTTAGAGAAAGCGCTGAATCGAGATGTATACATTGCCAATGACGCCAATTGCTTTGCATTGTCAGAAGCCATGGACGGAGTGGCAGCAGGGAAAAAAGTGGTCTTTGGCGTCATTCTTGGAACCGGTTGTGGTGGTGGACTCGTCGTGAATCAGCAATTGATTATTGGTGCCAATGCGATTTGTGGTGAATGGGGCCATAATCCCTTACCAAATTATGAATATTCAAAAGATGGCATTGGTCAGCCCTGCTATTGTGGTCGTCAAAATTGCATTGAGCGATTTATATCTGGTACAGGGTTTGAAGTGCAATACGCTCAACGATTTTCCGAAACCAAATCGGCTCCAGAAATCATCGAGGCTTACCAGCGAGGTGACCATAAAGCGAGATTATCTTACTATCAACTTGTTGACCACATCGCTCGTAGCTTTGCATACATTATCAATATGATAGACCCGGATGCCATCGTCATTGGCGGTGGTCTGTCACAGGTAGCATCGCTTTATTCGGATATTGAAAAACAAATGACTCAATATGTTTTTAGCCCTGATAGTTATACGCCGATACTTAAAGCCAAATACGGCGACAGCAGCGGCGTACGTGGCGCAGCATGGTTACCTATTATTCATGCTTAGCTACCTCTGATTCATGCGTAGCTAATATAATTCAGCGCGATGACTTATTGATTCTACATGGTTCCTCGATGTCTTCGCATAAGGGTCTGCACTCTGCAACAATCGTAGCCCCTTATGCGTGTAATATTATTCAGCCGATATCAATCTACTTTCTCAGCCGTCTCGACACGACGATGGCCTTCTTGCAGATGGACGAAATCCACTAAATCATCACCCGACACTTGATAAGCTTGACCAAAGCCTTTTACAAAGAGCCCCTGCTCGGCCTTTAAGTTAAACAAAACAAAATCTTGTAGCTGGCTTAATCCATCAATAATCTCGCCAAACCGCTCTTGCATTTGATTCACTACCGCATGCCATTGTGGTGTTTCTCTTTCCACTACCGTTGCAATCGCATCAAACGTTAAGCGTTTACGAGCAAATAGTTGTTTACTCTCCGACTCATCTTCGATCATCATCAGAGACACATTAGGGTTAGCTTGTAAATTACGTGCATGACGTGCAATTTGGGAAATCAGCACAAAGTAACCTTGTTGATTTTGTACAAACGGCGCATAACTCACATTAGGACAACCTTCCGCATCAACGGTCGCTAGCTGAATGGTTTTACGCCCTTGACGGAATTCTTTTATCTCAGGTCCTAAACGTCCTTGCAAACGCTCTTGCTTAACTTGCTTATCCATTTTATTTCCTTACTTTCTTAATTTTTATAATAGGTCTTATTGATGAGCTTTTTATCTATAATAATATCGCGCTAGCTTAGCGTCGAACTCGGCTAACCTGCATCCGACGCGTCACCTTAAATTCGTTACATTAGCCTCGAATCATGTTCTGCATCTCTTTGAAACGTATCACTTGGTCTGACAATAATTGGCGTTTTTTGTCTCGGCCTAGATAGATTTTGAAAACGTTATTGCCCTGTTCGTCAAAAAAGCCAAAGTAATGACTCTCGTTACCCATAAATGGTTTACTAACCAAGGCCACTTTGACGATTAAGTCGAGCTTAAGGTGGCCATGCAATTCGCCTTCCTTGCCCATTAAGTTGTAATAGCCACGTGCCACTTTTCCTTTAGGGAAAGGCGCTTTAACCTCAAAGATGGAACCAAATGAGTGTACGATCGTGGTTACAGGCCCCCATGTTGTCAGTGATTCCAAGATCTCTTGAGCCATGCTGCCATCGGATATCGCAACCATGTCGGCGGGGAAGGCGCAAACCACATCACATTCACTGACTTCTAGCTGTAGGGCGATGGCGGCAGGAAGAAGTGCTGGTTCATCCGCTAAAATTGCCTCAACTTGTTGGTTTAGTGTTGCTGTCATTTCAATTCCTATATTTTTCGTTATCCAGCGAGTTTTGATTGCGTACTCGATTGATGATGAGAATGAGACGCTGAGTTTGAGTTCACCGTCGATTGTGTATTGCCTTGAGTCGACAACGCCGTGATCGCGCCCTGAGCCAAAGTCACCGCCCAAAAACTTCCTGCTAACGTTAAGACCAAATAATCGTCTTTTAATTCCACAAGACCGTTTTGCTGCCAAACCTTGAATAATGGCGTTAGCACCGTAAAAGTGTCGTATTTCCCGATGGTATTTAGTTCGCTCCTGCGAACCACACCGCTATCAAACCCGGCTTTCAGGCTCGCAAATACCGGTTCGAGGTCGTGCTGTTTCGTCATCATCGCGATGGGGCTATTGCCAGAACGCATTGCTGACATATACGCGTCCAATGAGCGATGATTCATCATGCCATAGCCGCCAATATTGCCACCGGCACCACAGCCTATTGGCAATACTTCCGCATACGTTTTTGCGACGCTGTTGTATTGACTGCGCTCTCTGTTGTCTCTTGCCCAGTGATTGACGCTTAACTGCTTGATAAAGTGCTCATCCATGAATTTAACGCCAAGTTCATACATGCTGGCTTTTTCTGCTGAAGTAGCGGGCGGGTCAATACGCCCTTTCTCAACCAAGTTCAGCATGGGTGCATTACCACCAATTACGAGTTGGTATAGATCAATGCCATGTGCACCCGATGACTTAAAGTCCTCTAAGTCTTGAGCGAAAACCTCTAACGTTTGATAAGGCAAGCCATAAAGTAAGTCGATAACAATAGGGGCTTCGTCTCTCGCACTTAATGCTGAGACACGATCAAGCACCACTTCTCTGTCATCCAAGCGCTTAGCACTTCGTCTTACCTTGGTATTAAAGCTCTGTACACCAAATGAAAAACGGTTGAATCCCCCCTCTAAGGCTTTATCAAACATCTCATCCGTAAAACGATTAGTCCGCCCTTCTAGCGTCATTTCGCAGTCAGTTGCCAGTGGAAAAGAACGCTTGATCGCCTGGCCTAATTTTTCTATCTGATCAGGAGACAAATCAGTTGGCGTACCACCGCCAATATAAACAGCATGAAAAAGTCCGGATTGTGTCCACGGTAGTCGAGATTTGGCCTCAATGTCTTGTAACAATGCTGCGAAGTAATCATCCACTAACTGGCGACTGGCGGCATTTTGAAAGAAATTACAAAACGTACATCGCACTCGACAAAATGGGATATGTATATAAAGACATCGTTTCTTGGAGCGTGATGAAGGTTGGTTCGTCAGATCTCGAAATAAGGATTCTCGACGCTCTGATGATACTGGCATGCCCATACCTCCAGCGTGAGGAGAGGTTTTTTGAGTAAATGCAAAACGTAATGGATCCGGTGAAGCCACACCAAAGTGTGAGCTGTTTAAGCGAGTTAAATCAATATTCATAGCTATTCTCTGACAGAGCTCAGCCCTGTACGGCAGTACTCATTACAACATTTTCATGATCATAATTTGATGCAAATGATAATGCAATTGATAATTGATCTTATTTTCATTGTGATACATAATTGGCTTTTAAAAACCAATGGGCGTCATAGCCCACCACGTCATATAGACAGAGACTCACAATGAACAGAGGTAAAATGTGAACATTAAAAGGTATGCCGTTGCAGGAGGGTTATCTGTTGCGATACATCTTAGTTTCATGTTGGTCGACAATGAACAGAAGGTCTTTGCGATGCCTTCTGGAAGCCAATCCTCCTCCGTTTCTTTGAATTTTGTCGCTCAATCAGCACCTGCACAGGCTGCTTCAGAGCCACCTAAACAGAATAATACTGAACCTAAAAAAGAAACTACAGAATCAGCGAGTTCGCAAACCGTTGAACCAAAGCCTGCACCATTAAAGAAAAAGAAAGTCACGTCTAAACCGCCGAAAAAAGTAGTTAAAACTGAGCGCGATCTGCATAAGAACAATGCTCAAGTTAAGAAAAAGCAACAAGAATTACCTGACAATACACCCAAAGAAAATAAAACCAAGTCTATTAACGACCTGACTAAAACGGCGAGTGAAACCGATTCTCCTCCTGTAAATGCACAAGCTGCGATCGTTAATAAAGGGGTAAGCAGTGAACCAATATTGTTAGAAACGCCTTCTTTTTCAACCACACCCGTCCAGCCTCGCTATCCAAGGATTGCGAGAAAGCGTGGTATTGAAGGCACTGCTACTTATGAGATTTGGTTAGATGAATCGGGGAACCAAACAAAACAAGTCCTTGTGACATCCTCTGGTGCCACCATTTTGGATAAAACCGCTCTCGACGCGATCAAGCAATGGCAGTTTACTGCATACACCGTCAAAGGAGTTGCCGTTGCACACCGAATTCAAATTCCTGTTCGTTTTAAATTGGATTAATCATGGAACATTTAGACTCTCTACAACAGCAACTCGGCCTTATGACATGGCCATTGCTCATGTGCTCAGCACTTACTGCAATGATTATTATTGAACGATTATTTCAGATCGCTATCAGTACCGGTGTTGGCAAGCGTGCCATTCGCCAACACTTGAACCAAGTGTCACCCACTAACGCAAATGACATTGAGCAACTCGCTTCAACACTGTCGGATAAGCGACCACTCCTTTATCGAGGTGTAGCCATGCTGCTCGCTCATCATTCATTTGCTAAATCTCTGCGCGAAGATGCGGCCAGTATTTGGCTGCAAGCCAAACGTCACCAACTGCATTCTGGATTAAAACTGCTGTCTTTAATTGGTGTCATCAGCCCGCTGATTGGTTTATTGGGTACGGTGTTGGGGCTGATCGATATGTTTAAAGGGATTGCGGCAGCATCAGGCAATGTGACTCCGAACGACCTTGCGCAAGGTTTAGGGTTGGCTATGCGCACGACTGCCGCAGGGCTAATTATTGCGCTGCCCGCAATTGCTGGAGCACAGTTAATCGGTTTATGGGCGGAAAGAGTCGTCGCTAAACTGGAACACACGCTTAATTACGTCAATCTTTGGCTAGAAGGTGTAGAGATGCCGCATTCTGACAAAGAACCATTACATACCCAAAACATCGATAAACTGCCGATCATGGAAGCACGATGATAAAGATCAGCGAACCATCCAAAAACGCACCACTCTATCCAGATCTTACGCCGTTGCTGGACATCATATTTATTGTCATGGTGTTTTTGATGTTAACCGCTTCGGTTCGACTCGAGAGTTTAGATGTAGCTCTGCCCGCGACGGATTCAAATTTAGTGTCCGCCGTTGAAACTGAATCCCTAACGGTCAATATATTAACCAGCTCACCCTATTGGGCACTTAACTCAAAGGAATATATTGATTGGGATAACTTCAAAGTCGCACTGTTAGAAGAGGCGAAATCCACCAATCGTCCCATTATTATTGCGGCAGATAAAGCCGCCGAAGTACAACACCTCGTTAAGTTGCTGGCCTTCATGCAAGACAACGGTATACCCGCCACACAGTTACTGACGGAAGAAGCCGTTAACTAATAAGCCAGAAATTAATTAGGAATCGACCGACTATGGATCTACCAACTATGGACTTAAAAACCACGGACTTAAAAACCATGAACCTTCAAAGTGTGCTGCATACGCTACGCAAAACGGTATTGCTTACCTCTATTACATCTTTAGTAACGTTTCACGCATACGCACAAACCAGCAATACCACCCATTCAATGTCAGAAACAACAAAAATTGTCAGCGCTGGTGCATCGGTCACGGAGTTATTAATAGCCCTCGGCGCAGATAATCAACTCGTCGGTGTGGATGTCACAAGCGTCGCCCCTAAAGGCAGTTCGCTCCCTAAGGTCGGCTATCATCGAGCTCTATCTGCTGAAGGCCTACTCGCTTTGGAGCCAAGCATCATCATTGGTTCGGATGAAATGGGCCCTAAGCCTGCGCTTACCCAACTAAAACAGGCGGGTGTTCAGGTGGAGGTGGTTGATTCATCTCCAACGGTCTCAGGATTGAAGCACCGTATTGAACAAATAGCCGCATTGACTAATAAAGAAGATAACGTTGCAGCGCTTAACGCCAACATCAACGAACAACTGCATTCGCTTACCGCTAACCAACCCTCGACCGAGTCAGCTAAGAAAAAAGTTCTATTCCTGTTAATCCATGAAGGCAGGCCAGCTAACGTCGCGGGAAGTGGCACTACACCAGATGCCATTATTGATCTTGCGGGCGGAATTAACCCCGCGGCAAAGCAGCTGAACGCCTATAAACCTTTGTCAAACGAAGCCATCATTGAAATGCAACCAGACGTAATTTTAGTGAGTGGAAGAAGCTACAAAAAAATGGGTGGCAGTGATGCTTTATTGAAAGCATTGCCTTTACTCTCTGCCACGCCAGCAGGACAGAACAAGCAATTTATCACGATCGATGGCCACGCTCTTGTCGGCGGACTAGGGTTAAAAAGCCTGTCGGAGGCCGAACGTATTAATCAATTGTTATACGCACAATAACCGACGGTCGACCTCATAAAAAAGGATAGAAAAATAACTGACCGTCCCCCAAGTATTGGACTCAAATATCACAGCTTAGCTCGTTTGCTGATCAAGTTAACAAACGAGTTACCCCCCATTTCCAATGAACCGTGTTGAATTTATGCTTAGACATTTACCGTCATCATTCTTATTTTTTGGCTTCACAGCTTTATTAAGCGTGGCTGCGATCTATTCGATCACAGTCGGCCCCATGAACATCACGTTCTTTGACAGCCTCCTCGCTTTAACGGCAAATTCTGACCAACTTGCCCCTCATGTCACCTTGGTCGTCAATGATATTCGATTGCCACGTACTTTGTTATGCATGCTTGTTGGTGCCATTCTCGCACTTTGCGGTACTGTGATGCAGGGGTTGTTTCGAAACCCCCTTGCAGAGCCCGGCATTATTGGTGTGTCAGCCGGCGCTTCTCTGGGCGGCGCAATTGCCATCGTCAGTTTCTCATTATTAGGGATACAATTCCCTGCGTTCATGAACCTTGCTATCGTGCCCATTTTTGCTTTCTTGGGCGGCGCATTGACCACCATATTAGTGTACAAGCTCGGGTCTGGTAAATTTGGCACATCAGTCACCATTATGTTACTCGCCGGCGTCGCGATCAGCGCGCTTGCTGGCGCAGGCATTGGGTATCTTAATTTTCTAGCCGATGATCAGATGTTGCGAGACTTGTCATTATGGTCGATGGGTTCACTTGCTGGCGCAACGTGGGGGAAAATCTTACTTTCTCTCGCCACACTTTTAGTGCTGTTTTTTCTTTTTTCTAGAAAAGCGATGGCACTGAATGCACTGCTTCTGGGCGAATCTGAGGCAACGCATTTAGGTATCCCGGTTCAACGCCTTAAACGTCAGCTTATTCTACTCACAGCGGCGGGGGTTGGAGTGACCGTTAGTGTTTCTGGGCCGATTGGGTTCATTGGTCTAGTTATCCCACATTTAGGTCGAATGCTAATTGGTCCAGACCATCGTACGCTGCTGCCTGTTTCAGCTTTACTTGGCGCACTTCTAATGACGGCTGCAGACATGATTGCTAGAGTGGCAGTTGCGCCGGCAGAACTCCCTGTCGGCATCGTCACAGCAATGGTTGGCGCCCCATTTTTCCTCTATTTACTCTTCCAACAAAAAGGGAAAATATTATGATGCTAACGAACACAGGCCGCTCGCTAGAAGATCGTGTAGACGGCTCAAAGCCCCCCCATACCGCTACCATATCAATGAGCCAGAACATCCAATCGGCCGCTATCTCGGCAGAAAACATCTGCGTGCACTTTGGGCAACGTATGATACTAGATGGGGTCTCGGTTCACTTGAAATCAGGTGAGGTCACGGCATTACTTGGTCCCAACGGTGCAGGGAAAAGCACACTATTAAAAGTCCTCAGTGGCGAAATTGAAGCAAATGCAGATGTGAACTATTTTGGCAAAACACGAAATAACTGGAAGAAGTCTGCCCTAGCAAAACACTTAGGGTTGTTAGCGCAACATAGCACCCTAAGCTTTCCATTTCTTGCCTCAGAAGTGGTTGAGCTTGGTGCGATACCGTTAAACCTCCCGAATAAAGAAATCAAAGCCATTGCACAGCAATACATGGAAAAAGTCGATATATCCCACTTAGGCGCTCGTCAGTACCCCACGTTATCGGGAGGGGAGAAACAACGCGTTCATTTTGCAAGGGTGCTCTGCCAGCTTCACCATGCTAATGAGAAACGTATCTTGATGCTCGATGAACCCACCTCAGCGCTCGACTTAGCCCACCAGCACAATACATTGTCGATGGCGCGTGAGATGGCAGACAAACATAATACAGCGGTGGTCGTTGTTCTTCATGATCTTAATTTAGCGTCTCAATATTCAGATAGAATTATTGTACTAAACAATCAAAAAATCGTCGCTGATGGGACACCTTGGGAAGCCATTACAAGTAAAATGATTAAGGATGTTTATGGCTATCAGTCAATAATAACCAAACACCCAAATAATGGCTTCCCTGTGGTCCTTGCCAGTTAATTATCAGACAAATACATATCAATTAAATAAATTTAACTGCTGATAATATAACGGAGAGTAAAAAAATACCGCGACCTTTCTCGGCGCGGTATTTTTTAGATAACTAATTAACTAAACGTCACTTAGATAGTTGAATCAACGAACGGCCAAGTAACCACTCCAATTCTTTCTCACTTCCTGGACCATATTGAGTTTCAACCAATTTATACAAACGGTCGATACCTTTAGATGCAAACTCATGAGCATTTTCTGAGGTAACAATATGATGGAAAAGCAGTTTCAAAATGGCCAAAAACTCTTCATTTTTTAAAGCTGCTAACCAACTGTTTATAAAGCTATCTAGTCCACCTTCAAACTCTAAATGCTCAATGAACATCTTAAAAATACGCCCATCTAATGCGGCGGTAAAATCGGTTTTCTTAGGGAAGTGATGACTGATCCCTGTTCTTGAAACACCTGTCTGTTGGCTCAAAGTAGTGTAAGACATCTTGTCGTAACCCAAACGGATAATTTGGTCGACAACCGCTTCCATAATCTTCTGAATAGTGATTTCAGTATCTTCTTTACTACGCTTTGGCATTTGATGCTCTTCTCTTATCGCTCTGGTGCGTTGACTGTATGCTATACCATAATTAAAGCAGTACTCGCCAAAATTACCTAACAAAAAAACATGAATATTTATTAAAACCCTGTTTACGGCATCAAAGTTTACATTTAAATGTTATATGTAGATATGCACACAATTGAAATATTATAAATGAATATATGACTTATAAAGTCTAACACTTCTCGGTTCAGTAAAGATAATTGTGTACTCTCTCACTAGCACACCGGTCTTGTTTTTGAGACTTTTGTCACATTATCCCTGGCGAGCTTGCATAATTAAATAATAGGTACTATTGACAAGCATTCACATGCATTATGCAACATAGTGTATCGAAGGCGCCACGATTTGAGTCAATCCCCTGTAAAAGCTTATATCTCGTCATACATAGCTTTCATAAATTCAAACAATTTTTTCTGGCTACCTTAAATTCACAGCGATAGAATAGCCTTATAACTAGTAAGAGGTATTATCATGTCAAATACATACAAAGAAGAAGAAGTGTGCGAAGCCTGCGGCGTTTCTGGTGAGATGGGATTCATCATCAAAGAAGGCGACGATGTTGCGGAAGTACAGCTTTTTTCTGATTCAAAAGCCCAGCTTGAGCTTGAAATCCAAAAATATGTAGACCTTGCAAAGTCAGTATCGAGCGAGGTTCAATGTGACATCGCACCTCTCGCAGATGATGCTAAAGAGCTACACGCTCGATTTAAATTTGAAGTCAGCGCCGAAAAGCTAATTTTTGAATTAAAAACACGCACACTTTCACGCTAAAGTTCATTGCGTTGACCACCAAAGCGCATCAGCGGTGGTTCGCGCTGGAGTGAGATTCGCACATAATAAGTGAAGCGAGCCTTATGGCTCGCTTTTTAAACGCACCCATTTTAACTCGCCATTCATCTCAAAGTCTTGCTCAGCAACACATTGTAAAACCACCCCTTCTACACTAATCACTGAGCCCAGTGAAAACGCCTTATCACTGTAGTAGCAGACACGCTTGCCAATTTTTGCATCCGAGAGCAAGACAGCCGCACCAACATCAACACCTGGTGTGCTAATCACCTTGGCTTGAACTGCAGAAAAAGGGATCGCGGTTCCCAGCAACAAAATTAAACCCGTCTTCGAAACTAGGCTCCATGTTTTCCATTGTTTTCGTTGATTATTCATTGCACACTACCTGTATTCTGCGTTGTTTATTGGTTCGACTTTCTATGATTCGTATTTGGTTACTTATTGCGACGTTTTTTGCCTCAACCGGCAATCTCAGTGCTACGGCATTAGATCACTACAAAATTCTCAACCACCTTGATAATTATGGCAATCTCGATCTTCGCAATAAACCCTATACAGCATTACCGGAAGGACTCGTCGTTAAAGGTAACCTCAATATTGCTAAAACGCCTATCGAAGCATTGCCAAACAATATTGACATCCAAGGTAGCCTAGACGCATCAAATAGTTTAGTGGCATTCATTCCAAGAGGAACGAAAATCACAGGTTACGCTAATCTACTCGGCAGCCTACTAACGGCCTGGCCAGAAGCCGTGACACCAGGAGGGTATATCAATTTAACCGACACACCAGTCGTAAAGCTACCTGAGGGTATGATCGTCAATGGCGATCTCAGTGTGATGAGAGCGCCAATCGATACGCTGCCAAACCATCTCATTGTGAAAGGCAGTTTATTCATTGGTGGCTCAAACATCACCACCTTGCCTGAAACACTGACCGTAGATGGCAACATTTTTCTTGGTGGTAATATCATCACCGAGTGGCCAACGACTCTGAATCTTGGGGGAGCAGTCGCGCGATAACTGATAGCTTGTGTAAAACGTTATCTACTATGTCAGATAACCTACATATCAGTGCCGTTGTCCTTGCTTATCATACCCATTAAAAGTAATGAGAAATGGTAAGATATCGCGTTCTGATATGCTCGATTAACAAGCGTACCTTGTTTGGTGGTTGGCGTGTAAAAGGGTAGACCGCATAAATACCCAGCTTTTTCCCCACTTGCTCAGGAAAGATATCGACTAACTGTCCATTTCGAACATCATGATAGACCAAACATCTCGGCACATAAGCGATACCATGTCCTCCAAGAGCCGCTTTTCGTAATGCTCCTGCGTTGTCCGTCGAGAACGATCCCGAGACCTTAACAATATCGTTACCCTCACGTCCCTTAAACTCCCAGTCTGATGCGCCTGTTGTTTGGTAGGCATATTGCAGGCAGTTGTGGTCGGTTAAATCATTGGGCTTGAGTGGCTTGCCATTCTTGGCAATGTAAGAAGGAGAGGCGCACACCACCCATTGAGAATCGAGGATATGGCGAGCAATTAAGCTAGAGTCTTCTAGATACCCTGTTCGGATGACTAGGTCATATCCGCCATCAACAAGGTCAACAAATCGGTTGTCTAGTGACATATCAACACTTAAGCCTGGATGCATATTACAAAATTCAGCCACTGCATCAGCCAAAATCAGATCGCCAGAAATAGTCGGTACCGACATTTTAATATGACCACTGACATTTTCACCAAAGCCCGATACGGCTGCCACGGCCTCCATCGTCGCATGCTTCACATTTTTGGCACTAAGGAGCACAGCCTTGCCTGCTTCAGTCAGCGTTAATTTACGTGTTGTTCGATATAATAGCTGAACACCTAACTCATCTTCCAACCGAGCGATTCTTTTGCTAACCACTGAATTTGTAAGGTTATTTTGTTCTGCAACACGGCTAAACGCCCCTGCTTCGACTACTTGATAAAACAAAATTAAATCATCTGCGCGCATCATATTATGTCATTTTTGGAAATAATCATTTTCATTATTTCTCTGTATTCATAAAAAGGGAAGCGTTAAGTTCACACAACGCTAACAAATTCATTACAAGCCTACTTACTGATGAAGGCAACTCGAACATGAACAAGCGATCTGGACGATAGAAGAACTGAAACGGGCTATCGAGCAGTGAAACTCACCCCATTGGCACCGTGTTCCGGTACGGTTTACGCTGACGGGGCATGTTGTTTAAATACGTTAGGTCTGTTTATTTTTCATAACGTTAACTATGGTCTATAACAAAATAAGCCTATCGAAATAGGCAGTGAAGCTGGAGCTATTACCATGCGCATTTATCCACCAAAGCCGACAAAAGTGTATTTCTATGCGACTTGTCTTGTCGACATCTTTGACCCAGACGCTGGACTTGACGCCATTACGTTGCTTGAACAGCAAAATATCGACGTCATCTTTATTGAAAAGCAAACGTGCTGTGGACAACCTGCCTATACCTCTGGCTACGAAAAGGAAGCCAAGCGTGTTGCTCAAAGTCAAATGGATCTGTTCCCTGACAATATCCCCGTGATTGTCTTATCGGGATCTTGTGGGGGTATGATGCATCACCATTATTCACGGCTCTTTCGCGGAGATGTTAGTGAGCAACGCGTAAACACATTTTGTGAGCGAGTGTTCGAACTGACCGAGTTTTTGGTCAATGTATGCCGCGTCAAGCTCACAGATACCGGACAGGCAACCTCCGTCGTTATGCATACCTCTTGTGCAGCACGAAGAGAGATGAACGTGCATGTCACCGCCACACAATTATTGAGCCAGTTATCACAGGTGGAATTACGGCAACAAGATTACGAAAGTGAATGCTGTGGTTTTGGTGGCAGCTTTTCAGTCCGGCACCCCGACATTTCTCAAGCCATGGTAGAGGACAAAACTCGCCACATTGAAAATACACAATCCGAGACATTCGTCAGCGCAGATTGGGGTTGTCTGCTCAACATCAATGGCGCCTTTGAATACCAAAATAAACCAATTAAAGGGCGTCACCTTGCTTCTTTCTTATTAGAACGCACGCAGGAGAGAGACTCATGAGCCAAAACCCACAGCACTTTCACCAGCAGGCCAAAGACGCCCTTGCTGATAGGCAATTACGCGCTAATTTTCGTGGTGCGATGGATTACTTACGAGAGAAGCGGCAAGCAGCCTTCAACGATCCACAAGAAGAAGCACGTATTCGAGACATTGCCGAATCCATCCGTCAACGTTGCCTAAGCAAGCTCCCTGAGTTACTCGAGCAACTTGAGTTCAACTGTTATAGAAACGGCATTCAGGTGCATTGGGCCGACACACCAGCTCAAGCTAACGCATTCATCGCAAGTATTGCAAAACAGCATAATGCGAAACAGATCATCAAAGGCAAGTCGATGGTCAGTGAAGAGATTGAGATGAACCATGCGATGGAAAAACTCGGTATTAGCTGCTTAGAGAGCGACATGGGTGAATACATCGTTCAGCTTGATGGCGATAAACCCTCGCATATCATCATGCCGGCGATTCACAAAAATAAACAAGAGGTCAGCGACACCTTCGAGGCACACTTGGATAACTTCACGCCGACAGATGATGTGGACAGCCTTATTCAAACAGGCCGCACAAGGCTCAGGAAAAAATTCTTTGAAGCCGATATTGGCTTATCCGGTGTGAACTTTGCTGTCGCAGAGACTGGGACACTTTGCTTGGTCGAAAACGAGGGCAACGGGCGAATGTCGACCACTGTGCCTAATGTCCATATCGCGATTACTGGCATAGAAAAAGTGGTGGAGTTCTTATCAGATGTGCCTCCGTTATACAGTGCACTCACACGCAGTGCCACAGGCCAAGCGATCACGACCTATTTTAATATGATCAGCTCCCCGAGAAAACCGGGCGAGAAAGATGGCCCCGAAGAAGTCCACCTAGTACTGCTCGACAACGGACGCAGTCAGGCATACCAAGATGAAGAACTTCGTAAGACACTACAATGTATCCGTTGTGGCGCGTGCATGAATCACTGCCCGGTCTATACAAAAATCGGAGGGCACGCTTATGGCACCGTTTACCCAGGCCCCATTGGAAAGATTATTTCTCCACATCTACTGGGCTTAGATAAAACGAAGGACCTCGTGACCGCCTCCAGTCTCTGCGGCGCTTGTGGTGAGGTATGTCCGGTTAAAATACCAATCCCAGAGATGCTGTTACGATTAAGAAAAGAAGCGAAGCAACCCACCAGCGATGGTAACGCACCTTTAAATGGACAAAATTCAGCGCACAGTGTACTTGAAGCCGCGTTAATGAAGAGCTTTGCGGTCGCGGCATCTTCACCAAACCTCTATCATTCGGCGACCTATCTCGCCACCAAGCTTCAACATATGGTGCCAAACAAACTCGGAGCATGGACCCAATGCCGCACGAGTCCAAAACCAGCCGCTCAAACCTTACATC
Source organism: Vibrio sp. 10N.261.51.F12 (assembly GCF_041471725.1). Lineage (NCBI taxonomy): Bacteria > Pseudomonadati > Pseudomonadota > Gammaproteobacteria > Vibrionales > Vibrionaceae > Vibrio > Vibrio sp. 10N.261.51.F12. The sequence goes on from NZ_JBFROV010000036.1 coordinate 147,709, forward strand.
AACAACTCAAGTCGCGCAGGCTTAAGTCCAATAAATCATCACATTGAGGCGACAATTATGAACACTCGGCAAACCAAAGAGCGCATCCTCGACCGCCTCAAAAATGCACCCCGCAGCTCGAATTCATCGCCACACAACGGCGCTTATTTGCCTTGGGGAAGTGACCCTAACCTAACGCCGGACGATTACGCCGAGCGCTTTATTGGCATGATGACCGCCAACCATACGGATGTAAAAATCACAACGCGTGCTTCTCTTGTCGCAACGCTGCGCCAAACGGTTGAAGAGTATCAGCTGAATAACGTCGCGATTGGCACAGCTGGCGAATATATAGAGGCGTTCCATGACGCCACCTCTCAAATTCAAGTCACTGAGTTTTCTGACAAGATCGAAGAATGGAAAAGCGAACTTTTTGACCAAATTGACGCGGGTATCACACACACATTCGGTGGAATTGCTGATACTGGTGCCTTAATCTTATGGCCAACCGAGCATGAACCAAGAACACTCTCGCTGATCCCACCATGCCACATTGCCGTGATAAAAAAATCAGCATTATTCGCTAATTTCCCGCAAGCGATAGCAAAAGGAGAATGGAGTCATTACATGCCAACCAACGCGTTGTTAATTTCTGGCCCATCAAAGACGGCCGATATCCAACAAACGCTGGCCTATGGTGCACATGGCCCCAGCCAACTCATCGTTATTTTTCTGGAAGATGAATAAACCGTATTGAATAGACGGTCACGAATGAACCGTAAGGACACGATCAATGACTCACACTGAAAAAAGCCCAAGCATTGAATGCTATGAGAAACTGCAACAAACGCTTGCGACACGCATATCATCAGAGCGCATTATTACCGGTGAACCTGAACGCTTAGCTTACGGTACTGACGCCAGTTTTTATCGCTTGGTGCCAAGAATTGTACTGCGTCTCAACAGCTTAGACGAGGTCATCTTTACCATTCAACAATGCGCACTCCTTGGTGTGCATTTTACCTTTCGAGCAGCGGGTACCAGTTTATCTGGTCAAGCCGTCTCTGACTCCGTCCTCATTACACTAACCGATGACTGGCGTGATCACGATATCTTGGACAATGGACATAAAATACGCCTACAACCGGGGGTAATTGGCGCGGATGCCAACCGATATTTGTTACCCTACAAAAGAAAAATTGGCCCCGATCCAGCATCGATTAATACCTGTAAGATCGGGGGGATCGCCGCGAATAACGCGAGTGGCATGTGCTGTGGGACAGCGCAGAACTCTTACAAAACCGTCGATAGTATGACGATTGTTTTCGCCGATGGAACAACGCTCAATACCGCTGACAATGGCAGTATTGAGGCCTTTAAGCACACTCGGCCTGATATTCTCGCGGGGCTCATGCAACTAGCGCAAGCGACGCAAGCTGATTCCACCTTATCCCAAAAGATTACGCATAAATATCGCTTAAAAAACACCACAGGTTATGCCCTAAATGCCTTAGTCGATTTCACCGATCCCATCGAAATCCTTGAGCACCTAATGATCGGATCCGAAGGAACTCTCGGTTTTATTGCCGATATCACCTACCACACCGTCGTTGAACATGAATTCAAATCTTCAACATTGCTCACTTTCTCTACCATAGAAGAAGCCAGTCAAGCGGTGACCAAGCTTACAGAAACGCCAGTTGCCGCCGTTGAAATGATGGATGGTCGATCACTCCGATCCGTTGCCGACAAACCTGGCATGCCTGATTTTATCCAACATTTAGATATTGAAGCCGCCGCGCTGCTTATCGAGGTTCATGCCTCTTGCCAACATTCATTGGATCAATCCACCAGCATCGTGATGGATTCGCTATCCGATTTCTCAATTATCGAGTCGGTACCTTTCACCACAGATCCAGCCACCGTATCCACGCTCTGGGGGATCAGAAAAGGCATGTTTCCCGCAGTCGGCGCGGTACGAGAAGTCGGTACGACCGTCATTATTGAAGATGTCGCGTTCCCTGTTGAAAACCTCGCTGCTGGGGTTCGCGATCTCCAAGCGCTATTTGACCGCTACCAATATAGCGAGGCCATTATTTTTGGGCACGCGTTAGAAGGAAATCTGCATTTTGTTTTTACCCAAGGGTTTGATAGCCAAGACGAGGTGAGTCGCTACGGTCAATTCATGGATGACGTAGCCGAACTCGTTGCCGTCAAATACCAAGGTTCTTTGAAAGCCGAGCATGGCACCGGTCGTAACATGGCACCTTATGTCGAACTTGAGTGGGGTCATGACGGGTACGCATTAATGCAAAAAATTAAAGCGCTATTTGATCCTGATCGCTTGCTCAACCCAGGGGTGATTATTAACGATAACCCAAATTCTCACATCGAAAATCTAAAGCCAATGCCAGCTGCCGATGATCTGATTGATCGTTGCATTGAATGCGGTTTTTGCGAACCCGTTTGCCCATCACGGACACTGACCCTTTCCCCACGTCAGCGTATTGTCTTATACCGTGAAATACAGCGCAGAGAACGCGCATCTATCGATAACGTCGCGTCGACAATGAGTACTGACGAGCTAAAGTCGGTCTTTGAATATCAAGGGCTGGACACATGCGCCGCTACTGGCTTGTGCGCGGACCGATGTCCGGTTGGTATCAACACTGGTGATCTGGTTAAAAAGCTTCGTTCTGCTCAATACAAAAATTTCCAACCCGTTGCCAAATGGACAGCCGAGCATTTCTCAACCACAGCTTCCATTGCGCGCTTCGGGTTAAAAAGTGGCGCGGTCGCCAAGAATATACTCGGTGGTGAACGTGTCGAAAAACTATCCGACGGATTACGAGCCGTGACCAAGCAACGCACACCAGTTTGGTTAGCTGAAACCCCAAACGGTAAACGTTTTAATCGCGCAGCAACCACCTCATATCAACTCAACTCGCATACGAAGTCGGATAAAAAAGTGGTTTACCTTCCTTCTTGTGCAAGCCGCAATATGTCAGCACAACCCAATGCAGTCGATCAGCGCCCCCTCACAGAGGTGACACTGTCACTAATAAGCAAGGCCGGATATGAGGTAATCATCCCGCCAGAGCTTGCCGACCAATGCTGTGGTATGCCCTACGACAGTAAGGGGATGATTGAGATAGCCACAAAAAAGGCATCCGAACTTGAAGATGTACTTTGGCACGCCAGTCAACAAGGTCGCTACCCGGTTTTGATGGATACCAGTCCTTGCGCAAAACGCAGTATTGAGCATTTTTCCAAACCACTCGACATTAGTGAACCCGTTGGTTTTGTCAGTCGCTACCTTTTAGATCATTTATCTTTATCACCTATCAACGAACCCGTCATGTTGCATATTACCTGCAGCTCACGTCGAATGGGCCTAGAACAGACCATGCTTGCTCTTGCTAAGCAGTGCGCCGACTCCGTCATTGTTCCAGAACATATTCAATGTTGCGGCTGGGCCGGTGACAAAGGGTTCACAACACCAGAATTGAACCAAGCGGCCGTTGCGCCGTTAAAATCACAGGTGCCATCTAATTGCCAGCGCGGGTTTAGTAACAGCATCACATGTGAGATAGGATTAGCCCACCACAGCGGTATACCCTATCAGTCCATTCTGTATTTAGTTGACGAGGTATCCAGCCCAAGCTAAGCCGTATGTATCGCGTCTCATACCACAAATTCAATACAAACCATGCCTTAGTAAGGCATGGTTTTAGGCGCATATAATACGCGTCACTAATTGAGGAGAGCATCTCAAGTTAGCGTGAATTTGCGATAAATTGTCATTAGCACTACATGGCCCTTACCTGCCTTTCTCTACACTGACAACAAAGGAAGTCGTTTGCTGTTGAATACGGCGCAATAAATGAAGAGGCTTACATCTTCTTGATAATCGCAGGGGTTAAACACATGATGAACTATACACAACAAGATACAGACGCGCTCTATGAGGTCTGGATGTCACAGAAAGCAAAGATGCATATTACTCAGATGGAAGTCGCTAAACGCTTAAGTATCAGTCAGGTTGAGCTATCAAATCGTTTGAATGGCCAGCACCCGCTGGATGCGCCCTTTATCGAACAGTTTTGCAAACTTTTGCATATTAACCCTAATCATCATTTGCCATCATTAAAAGGCTCGTCGCATATCATGGCTGTCGATCAACGCCTTTTTAATACCAAGCTCACCATCGACGGTGACATTACCAATGTTCACATTGATGGTAATCAGGTCACTATCGAGTATCGTGTTCAGTAATGAGCAGGGTCAACCGGTTAGGCTTGTTGACATGACCCGCAACTGCATAGTGAACAAAGTCGCCCGCTTCACGGTTCTAGGTGTCGTTCCAACGAACCGGATAATCCAGTGCACTCGCGGCGTTATTGTTGATTCAATAACGCAACGCATTCGCTGTATTTGGGTTTGGCCGGTTTCTTTTTCGGGGTCTCTAGCGTCTTTGCTACCTTCGCTTTTGGCTTAGGTGCAACGTAGGGATTAGGCTTCCATGAGGCCAGTTCAGCGCCGCATCCATCACCTTTTGGGGGTGGTGATTGTGCTACGCACTGAGTGTCGCCTTCAGGGCAATGCAGACGTACATGAAAATGAGAATAGTGTCCCCACCATGGACGTACTTTTCGTAACCAGTCTCGGTCAGTCCATTCGGTGTCGCACAATTGTTGCTTTATGACTGGATGCACAAAAATCCGAGCCACACGGTCATCGACTGCTGCTGTCTGGATCAGCAATGCATGGCTGTCTGTCCATTTTTCTTTTTCAATTTGATAACTTTTAAGGTCAACAACCGAATACGCCTTAGGGGTAGACAGCTGCTCTGGGCTCAAAGGCTCATCAGGTAGGCGTAACCAGATATCTGCATCTAACCCCGTCTGATGGCTTGCATGCCCAGAGGCAAATCGACCGCCACGTGGCATCGCAATATCTCCGACTAAAATCCGCCCGATCCCGAGTCCGTCGACTTGGATGGCCAGCGATGTTAGATAGTCGATCATGTCGACATGCCCATAATAGCGATTTCGCTGCGTGCGTATAACTTGGTACCCTGTTCCCGTCGGAGCAAGCTCCGCTCCACCAGCAAGGCAGCCATTCGCATAGCTACCTATTGAGTTAGATTCACCTTCACTCGGTATGGTAACTTCTTCCCAAGCGCGGTTCATTGACCATGACAACATAGGAACAAATAAACAGAGCAAGGCTCCATATTTTTTCATATCAACTCCTCAAGCTCATCAAGTGTCTTGCGTTCAACATTTTATGTTTAGCCAATTGATGTAAGATCGGGCATCTTTAACGCCCAACTCGACGACGCTAACGCCTCCATCAGTAGTCTCTTCTTTGTATCTAGCAACTTTGCCATCCTCTACCTAGCATAGTGCCTAGAAGCCAATTTTTGTGATTTGTTGAGACAATTCTCTGATTTGACACTTGCTGAGGAGATGAAAAAAGCAAAAAGCGAGCAGCGTAAGGTTCACTATCTGTGTTGAAGGTCTAATGTGGGTTTAAGAATGAGGGCATATTTAATTTAAGTGCTAATTCGTATCTAAGCACTAATTCGTATCTAAGCGCTAATGCGTATTTAAGACCTAATACGTTAAGCTGACATATCAAATTTGACGTTTTTCACAGTTACTAATAAAAAACACAGGAAACAGTACGAACAAATTGAATCACCCACCTTTCGAACGTCATACTCGTTGCTCATGTCTAGGCATAGACTTGAGCAACGAAAAGTCGTCATTCCTTTTTTAGAGGCTGCCACCTTCAGGGATGACGACTTCATCATTATAGTGGATTTATCCTCAAGCGCGCTTGGAACCAACCAACACCACCCACTCGTCGTCGGATGCCCACATCACTCCCCCTGCGCTAGGTAATCTTGAACTTGTTTTTGATAAGCCTGTTTAAGTGGTTCACCGATAAAACTCGCCTCGATCGCGTTCAACGTGAACTGAGCTAGCTCTTGTTTTGTCATGTCATGAGCCATACTGACGGCATAAAAATTGTCATTCATGTAACCACCAAAATACGCTGGGTCATCAGAGTTAATCGTCACCGATACGCCCTTTCGTAATAACTCGACAATGTTATGCTCAGACATCGTATCAAAAACTCGCAGCTTGATATTCGATAATGGGCAGACCGTCAGCGGCATCTTAGTCGCGATAAGTTGTTGGATTAAGGCAGGGTCGTCAATGCAGCGTACGCCATGGTCTACACGGCTCACCCCTAATAATTCAATAGCGTCGACAATATTCTGTGCTGGTCCTTCTTCACCGGCATGGGCTACTGTTAAAAACCCTTCGTTTCTCGCTTGCAAAAAAACCTGCTTAAATTTTTCCGGAGGATGACCGTCTTCTGATGAATCCAGCCCTACGGCGATAATTTTGTTTTTGTAGGGCAAGGCCAATTGCAAAGTATCAATGGCCGATGATTCGGGCAAGTGACGTAGAAAACACATGATGAGGTGAGATGAAATCGACAATTTCTGTTTACCATCTTGCAGCGCTCGGTCGATACCATTAATCACCGTCTCAAACGCAATACCGCGTTCAGTATGCGTTTGCGGGTCGAAAAATATCTCAGTGTGTATCACATTATCCGTCTGACAACGCAACAAGTAGGCCCATGTTAGATCGTAGAAGTCCTGTTCCGTAATGAGTGCATTTGCGCCTTGATAATAAATATCCAAAAACGACTGTAGATCGTCAAATTCATAGGCGGTACGGAGCGCCTCTGGAGACGAGTAAGGTAAATCAATATTGTTGCGCTGAGCCAGCTCAAACAACAATTCAGGCTCGAGTGAGCCTTCAATATGTAAATGTAGCTCTACCTTGGGAAGACCTTGAATAAATGCGTTCATATTCCACCTTAATCGTTCATATTGTGGGTGCACTTAGTCTTAGTATGGGAGGAATTCATGACTTTTTCGAAAGCCTTTGGTCTCAACATGGGTGCCATAAACCCGTTGAAGGCGAATCATGGGGCTATTCTTGCCCTTGATTCATCATCAATGATTTCGCGCGCCTTGTTTTCATACACACTATTTTCATAGGCATTGTTTTCAAACGAACCGCTTTTAGACAAACAGTTTCAACAAAAACAATAATCGTGTAGAGACTTGAAGAGCAATACCAAATTCATTACCAATACAAAGAGTCAGCGCACAACTGTGATCTTAACTCTTCGTAATCAGCACTATTCGGGTACTGGTAGAGACCCCCAAACCATATTATTGGGGTTATACGAAGCAAACGGTTGCCATTATACTCAGCTCAACAACAAATACCATACTGAACCAGCCTGCACCGTAAAAACCACCTCGTATTAACACCACTCACCCATCATTCAAATTCTTCGAACGACTTCATCGCTTGTTACGCCTGCAACCCCTTTCCACTGAGCTTTATAGTATGAGGTAACCTATATCGAGCGGATATCGCATGAAGCATGTTTATGCGTATGACGCTGCCAAGGATACGTATTATGACCATACACAGAAGCGTTCAACAAATCGTTCCATCCCACGCCACATCCGATGGCGATGGTGTGAAAATTCGTCGCGTTCATGGATTTGACAACCCGGCTTTCTCGCCTTTTCTCATGGTCGATGAGCTTCGCTCAGACGACAAGAAAGACTACATTGGAGGCTTTCCACCTCATCCTCACCGCGGTATCGAAACGTTGACTTACATGCGACAAGGACACTTTCAGCACCGTGACCACATGGGCAATGTAGGGGAACTTCGCTCTGGAGGCGCACAATGGATGGCCGCAGGTCGAGGCGTAATCCATAGCGAGATGCCAGTCATGGAGGAAGGCGCCTTACATGGCTTCCAGATTTGGATAAACCAACCAGCAAAAAATAAAATGCTCGCGGCGCAATACCATGACTTTCAGCCAGAGACTATCACTGAATTCAACGATGATCAGGTGGGATTATTGCGAGTCATCGCCGGGGACATTGGTGTCAATGACACCGCAGTCAGTGGCCCTTTACACAAAACAGGTGTCCCTTTAACTGTCGCAGATTGGCACGCAAAACAAGGCCAGCAGGCTCATTTAACCGTGCCCGAGCATTACAATGCCATGGTGTACTCATACCGAGGAAGTATTGTTATCGCGGGTCAAACGATAGAACAAGGAGAATTGGCGCTGTTGTCTATGGGAGAGGTATTGGCATTAGAAGCACTCGATGATGCAAGGGTATTGGTTTTTGCAGGAGAACCCATCAATGAACCGATTGTTCACTATGGCCCGTTTGTGATGAACAGTACCAAAGAAATTCAGCAAGCCATTGAAGACTATAACTCTGGCGTCTTTGAAACCTACTAATCTATTGTTTCTCAGTTGCTTACAACCCGTTCACTTGCAGTCCATTCACTTGCAAGCAAGTACCGAAAATTGCGTTAAATAAACAAAACCGTTCTCAATCGAACGGTTCACTTAGACACCTTATCCACTGCCTTTGTGTCACGCATCGACGAATTTGTCGATGCGTTATTTTCACTTAGCACAGTGCTCGAAGTCCATTCTCACAAGGCCTTAGTGCTTAAATCATGCTCGCAGCAAAATCTATAAATATTCACACAGGTATGCAGTTGGCGTGTCAACCTGTACGTCAAAGCTTGAATCACCCTCAACATCAAAGCTTTCACCAGCGCTAAACGTTACCCAATCTGCATCAGTAGTGCGCTTGATCGTCAAAGCACCTTTAATCACACTCATTTTTTCTGGTGCGCCCGTACCAAATGTATAGGCTCCAGCAGCCATAACCCCGACACTGCTGTCACCGTCAGCTTGGGTAAAACCGAGAGATTTCACTCCACCATCAAAATAGGTATTTTCTTTTATCATGGGACTTCCTTGATCAATTATGTAACATAAAAACATGGTTTTACCGCACTATTTGACGTAAAACAAGTCATTGATCAATTGTGGCGCGCAATCGGTATAAGATTATAAATGCGCTTAAAGCGAAAACCCGCTAGCAGTCGATATTGTTATGCCTCACAAGCCGTGTTTATAACAATCTCTTCTCATACTACATCGCTTAATTACTGATTTCGATATCGGAGTAATCCTATGGCCTACAACGAAAGTAAGGTTCCAACTAGTCGCCTAACTCGATTTGGCAAGCTTGCCTCTTTGGCGACCCGAGTCACAGGTGCGATGGTGACAGAGGGTGCCAAACAGTTTGCACAGGGTAAACGCCCCACCAAGAAAGACTTGCTGCTCACACCTAACAATGTCAAACGTGTTGCCGACCAACTCGCGCATTTACGAGGCGCTGCAATGAAGGTGGGTCAACTCATGTCCATGGACGCAGGCGATCTCATCAGCCCTGAGCTTGCACAAATCCTCGCTAGGCTGCGCTCCGACGGGTCACCGATGCCATCAAAACAGCTCGCGAATGTCATGAGTCAAGAACTCGGCCCTGATTGGAAAAGCCACTTTATCGAATTCAATTTTAAACCCATTGCCAGTGCCTCTATTGGTCAAGTCCATCAAGCCCACTCTGAAGAGGGCACCAAACTTGCCATTAAGGTTCAGTATCCCGGTATAAAAACAAGCATCGATAGCGATGTGGATAACGTTGGGACGCTACTTAATGTCGTTGGATTAATTCCTAAGGGTGTTAATTTCCAAGGGTTGCTAGAAGAGGCAAAGCTGCAGCTTCATGCGGAGGCCGACTACTTGCTTGAGGCATCCCTGCTCAATCGCTATCGCACTCATTTAGACGGCAGTGATGATTTTATTCTGCCAATGGTCATTCCCGACATCACCACTGACAGTGTTCTTGCCATGACTTATGTGTCTGGTGACCCTATTGAATCCCTAATTAATGCCGATCAAGAGACACGAAATCGTGTGGTTCACTTGCTACTGAGTTTGTTGTTCAAGGAAATATTTGAGTTTAAGTTGGTACAAACAGACCCAAACTTCGCCAATTTTCTTTATAACGCTGCGGAGAAGAAAGTGGTATTACTCGACTTCGGTGCGACACGCAGCTACAACGAGCAAATCAGCCAAGGTTACCAGCTCGCATTTTCGGCCATCCTCAACGACGATAACGACGCATTAGGCCTCGCTCTGACTCAAATCGGTTTCTTCAACCAAGACATTCTTCCCGACCAAAAAGCCGCCATTTTCGATTTAGTTAGACTTGCCTGCGAACCGCTAAAACAAATAGGGCCTTATAACTTCGGTAGCAGTAACCTAGCTCAGCGCCTCAGCGATGCAGGTACCGTGTTGAGTATGGAAAAAGACTATTGGCACACGCCCCCTGCTGACGCTTTATTTTTACACAGAAAAATTGGCGGTTTATATCTATTAGCTGCAAGGCTAAACGCTAGCGTTAACGTGAATCAGCTGTTTCAGCCCTATCAACAAAACGTTGTTGTTAATTAACATAAACCTTGTATTAACAGGCTCTATAAATGCGACGGTGAACGTTTGAGATCGCAAACCACAAACTGTTACAACCCAAGGCTACAGCAAATAAACAAAGCAACGTAAGCTCAAGTATGCGCCCAGATGGTCGATATCATTCTAAGAGCTAAAAAAGGAATACTGAATGACGTCACGTCGCAGAAAACAATCAACTACAAACGATAGCCTAGTTCTCATCATCATCTTATTGGTTTCTATTATCCTCGCCTCAGTACTTGGCGTCGCTTTTTACACCAGCCATCAAAATCATGTCGCGCCATCACGTGTCTACGGCAACTGGATTGAGATTGGTGCACCCAAACAAAGCACCGAAATTCTGACATTTGCTTCAAGTGGCGTGCAGCGAAATCATCGGCTTATCGCGACTCAATATGAATTCGATGGCCGCATTATCAAACTCAAAACCGGCAGCGGTTCTTGGGTCTACGAAAAAGTAGGAACGCCACGCTCACCTCAATTACGACGTATTACACCAGCGCTTCCCCCACAGCGATTTATTCTGCAAGGTTACGAACACACCGTGCCTATGGATGGCTACAGCCCGGGGCAGAATCGTCGCTCAGCATTAAGTGAGCATTTCACAACTAATTGATATTGGCATTGATGCTACTGCTACAAATAATGTAGGTATTGAATGTAGGTTGAACGCCTGAACCAAACATTGAATCTAACTCTCTGTCTTTATTTATATAATATTAAGTTCATCATAACGTCATCATTGTCACTGTTATTTGTGACTAGACTCTTCTTGCGATCGTTGCTCTACACGACACCAATTTCAGCCCCATTTCATACTGCTAAGGAGACGAACATGATTAAAACTCATCGCAATTTTCTGCTCGCGGAACCTCGCTGTCACCATGCTAATGTATATATCAACCCAGTAGGTCAGCTAGATATCGATATTGTCGAATCTAGACAGCACCATGACGCTTCGTTTGAGACATTAACATTCAAATACGAGGGCGCTATTGTTCATATACAGGGCATTGATTGCCGGACCAATAAACACTGGGATGTATCTTTAAATTGTAGGGATGCTAATGAAATTAATACGCTAATATTACGTGCCAATGAAGAACTTGAAACACTCATGAGCGATCTTTAACTCAGACTTAGTAATCGAAGTGAAATGTATGACATACGCAAACCGTAACGCTTGAGATCGGTTTACTAATGCCACACAATTTGCTTCGTTACGTCTTAATTTTAAAGCCAAATCGTAATAATTTTAGAACTAAGACGCACACCCCTATCGCATTTTGTATCCGCCGAGATTCATATCAATGTCACATTATGACATTGCTCTGTTAGAAATAACGTAATAATCCCTTATGATGCCTGCTGAAAAAATTCAGTAGACGGATACCATGCCACATATTTCAACCTCAGATACCAAAATTTCCGGCATGCTTTGCCTCTCCGTATTCGCTACGATTACCTTTCTGTTAACGTTAATTTTTTATCCATCCGTATTGAGTGGCGACGTCAGTGATGTAACTGGCGCGGCGATGCAGTACCTTACTTATTCGGCCGGACATCAAGGCTTCTTAATGACCTTAGTGGTCTTCATGACAACAGCGGCATGGGTCGTAAAAAAGGCACCGAATAAGTTGTCTCTTCTTGTCCAATTAGGGTTACTTCTGGTATTAAGTTTTGCTGCTAAATCACTGTTAAAAGACGTTACACAGAGCCCACGTCCCTACACGGAACTACTGGCGGAGCAGCATATCGTACATTCTCCGGAAGGCTTTTATGACCTCAGCGTAAAAGAGAAGAATCAAGCCATCGAACAAACATCGCAACAAGTCAGTCACTGGAGAACCAAACATTGGATGGGTGAAACTGATTATTCCTTCCCTTCTGGGCACACTATTTTTGCTTCAATTTGTGTGCTGTTTTTTGGTGGTTTGTTTGTAAGAAATGGTCATTATACTTTGGCGGCATTGACTTTAGCTTGGGCGTCTGGTGTTGCGATGAGCCGTTTATGGCTTGGTATGCATCGGCCTATAGACTTATTTGGGTCCATGCTATTTGCTCTTGGGTTGTATGTCGTGATTCCCATGGCCTACCCAATCCTCGATAGGCTCTTTGAAACCTTAAAAAAAGCTAGAGACTCCCAGTAATTTCCATTATTATCGAAATACAAAAAATGGGAGAAACTCTATGCAAATCACCACTGCAGCAAAAGCACTAAAAGAGCTTGGCCACGTCACACGATTAGCAATATATCGCCAAGTAGTGCGTGCAGGCCATCAAGGTATACCGGTAGGTGAGATTCAAGATCGACTCGACATCCCAGGTTCAACCTTATCGCATCATATTTCAAGTCTCACCTCTGCTAACTTGCTCACGCAGCGCCGAGAGGGACGCACATTATATTGTGTTGCCCAATATGAGCATCTAGAAGGCGTCATTGGGTTTTTACAAGACGAATGCTGTATCGATGAGTCTTGCAGTGACGATTCGTGTAGTGAAACCCCTTAGACACCGCACTGCGTTCGAGTCAATCTGTCGATCACAACGCAGCATCACCGCATTGCCATTTATACAATGAGGACATCTCGAATCTCACCATGACGTTCGAGATGTTTCAATACCAGCCAATAGGCTTGCATACAATAAACGAACAACTAACACCAATGCATCACCACGATCAATAGCACCCAACAACCCCTTCGACACCCCCTCAGTTCACCCCTCTATGTATTCACTTTATTCATAGTTAATCAATTCTGGGTATCAATGTTTTCATGCATTTGCCGACAAAGATTCAACCATAAACCGAGCTCAATTTAGAACTCAAAACCCCCTTCAAAGGACGTTTAAGTGAATCTCAACAGCTTGTCTATCCGTACCAAACTTCAGTTCATCGTTATTATTGCGGTGATGATTCTTTTTTCCATTGGTGTGTTTAATCTCACGGTACAAAAACAACAAAACTATGAACATCGAAAAGATGGGATTCGCACCAATATCGAGATAGTAAAAACACTCGTCCATCATTACATCGGTCTGGAGAACGGAGCAGGAACACTGGAGGCGCAAGAACAGGCACTGGCTGCCATACGTCAGCTGAAATATGAACAAGGCAATTACTTCTGGGTGGCCAACGCTAGCCAGAATATCGTTATGCACCCCACACAACCTCACTATGAAGGTATCAACACATCAGGGATCACGGATGCCCGCGGTCAGCCTTTTATGCAGCAACTGATCAACCTTGCCGTCTCTGAGGGACAAGGCTTTGTACAATATTTCTGGAAAGATAAACAAGGTACAGAATCTGAGAAGATCACTTACGTGATTTATATCCCCCAATGGGATTGGATCATTGGGACTGGCGTGCCTCTTTCTGATATTGACGATGAGTTTAGATCCTCAGTGATCAAAGAGTTGGTGATTGACGGTATTGCGGCTCTCTTTCTCGTTCTGATCTGTGGCGCTATCGCTCGAAACATCATTCTACCCATCGAGTCCTTAGTAAAAAGCGTACATAACATCGCAGATGGGGACTTAACCCAATCCCTAGAAACAAACAGACAAGATGAGCTAGGGGTTTTAAGTAATCAAATACAGCGGATGATGGTAGCCCTTCGCGACACAATCTCTGTGGCGAAAACATCGGCCCATCATTCAGAGCAGCTTTCATCCTCCATCGCCGCAACCAGTGAAGAAACGGCCACCAGCATAGAGTCGCAAAATCAACAGCTTGAATTACTTGCAACCGCAATGAATGAAATGTCGTCCACAATTCAAGATATTGCAGAAAATGCCGAAAGGACCTCCCAAACGACAGAAACAAGCAAAACGTTAGCTAATAATGGGAGTCGTAGTATGGCCCACACATTGGATAATATCGGATCAATCTCAGACGACATCACCGATACGCATACCTTGATGGAAGCGCTTCAAAAAGGCGTCGCCGATATTAGTCATGTGGTCAATGTCATTACTGAAGTGTCAGAGCAAACGAATCTGCTCGCACTCAACGCCGCGATAGAAGCTGCGAGAGCCGGTGAAAAAGGCCGAGGGTTTGCTGTCGTCGCTGATGAAGTGAGAAACCTCGCCAGCCGGACCCAACAGTCAACGTCTCAGGTCCAACGGACAATTGATGAACTCAACAAGCGCACCACTCGTGTTCTTGGTGTCATGGCAACCAATCAAAATAAGGTCACACACAGTGTGCAACTCGCCACACAAACGCAAGCGCAGCTCAATGATGCTGTAAACAGTTTAAATAAAACGTACGATATGGTGACACAAATTGCCGCCGCCGCTGAACAGCAAGGCATCTTCGCTAATGACGTCAATGAAAATGTGAGTGTCGTACATATGTCGACCAATGAGATTAAACAAACCAGCCAGAATTTAGCGGAACAATCTCAAACAATGGCTCAAGCATCTGAAGATTTATCACATAAACTGGCTTATTTTAAAATTTAGCGTCTCAATCTACCCAAGAAATGACGCATCGATAGTTAGCACATCATATTTGAACCAAGTCGTTTACTGTGTTGTTCGGTTTGGTTCAAAAACAAAAATGGCAGTTTTCTTCATGCAGACCATACCGGCCTTGGCGAATCAATAGATGTTCCTCTCCCGCCATTCGTCCCATTTGATAGCCTTGTTTCAAAATCTCTTGGTTCATCGTTAATCGTTTCACTGCAAAGTTTTCAGGAGGGGCGATCACCCTGATCGTGGCGTCTTTGGGAGGGTGTCGAATGAAATCGAGTGACTGATTATAATTGTCTGAACGAACTTTCATTGCTTCAGCGATATTAGGATATTTGTTCAACAGTATCTTGATAAGCCAAGAATATTTACTGGCTTTCATTTCATAGCTTAGTGGGTGAGACAAAATCACGGTAATGTCTCGGGCTCCACGACGATACGCCTCTCGAACAGGAATAGAATCTGCCACACCACCATCGGTATAACAGCCACCGGAAAAACAAGGGGGACGACGATAAGCAAGAGGGAGTGCTGTCGTCGCTTCAATAATGTTCGCTAAAGAATGAGGCTCCACTCGATAGTAGTCAGCCAGTCCAGTGTCAATGCTGGTAACAGCTGCAAACATTGGAATACTTGAGAACAACGCCTCACAATCAAGTGGGTAGCGCTGATTCGATTCCTCCCATAGCCATTTCACATCAACAAGATCGCCACCTTTTGCAAAACGCGTAGGATTAAAAAAACGTTTATTTGTGGCCATTTTGGTAATGACATCAAAACTCCGCTCAGGTGCTTGCGACAAGTAGCCCACCAAATTTGATGCGCCGGCCGACACCCCAATAGCAAAATCGAAAGGCATATAATTGTCTTCCATAAAGGCATCAAGGACGCCACTGGCAAATATGCCTCGCATTGCGCCACCTTCTACAATTAATGCTCGTCTATTCATTGTCATTTTCTTACTCCGATCATAGAACTACAGGATAGAGAAAGCCAAAAACAAAATATAATCGGATTATGTGATAGATAAAATAGCTAATACCTATCAATACAGATACCTATCAATACAGATACCTATCAATCCAGGATTGAAGATAAGTTATTGATACAGGTATTATTAGCGTAAAGCTGGTCAGTGTGAATATGACTCAGGGGTATCAGAATGGGCATGTCTAAGTTCGAGATTTACTCACCTAAACGCTCCAAAGGTGCGTTTAGGTGATTCCAATTAGGTATTTTACTTATTTATGATCGAAGACCAAAATAAAAGTCACCGGGACAGACGTATTAATTGACGGTAGACCCGCGACTTCTCTTAGCTTTTCTATACCCGCTTCCAAACCAAAATCAGCCGCTTTCAAAATAATTGGACTGTTTGAGACTACGGCAAGCTTATGTTCTGACAATTTCATGACGGTAAGATTCGCAGCATACGTTTTTTGTTTACCGTGCAAGTCCACGGTAACATCCTCTGTTGTGGTGTAAATACCACCAATATCAGAGCCATCGAGTTCGCTCATATTGACGACGGTAGTGATCGTTGCATCTTTGAAGTTCGCCACGTCAAACAGCATGGTTTTCATGCGCTCATTTCTAATCGCTATATTGGTTTCTACGCTACTCAAGTCCAGAATAACGGTTGCTTTGCCGTCATCGCTGATCGAACCAGACATTGCTTTAAAATGGTGTACTTCACTCGCCGCCGCTTTTTTCGTCGACACAAATTTAAGTGTTGAGTCCTGCTCATCGAGCATCCAACTCGCCGATGCTGGAAGTGCTAGCATCAACGCGATTAAACCAGTGCTTAATCCAATCTTCATCCCATTATCCTTGATAAATAAAAATGCACTATTAAGTTGTAGACCACTCCTAAGGAAACCCCAAGCCTGCGCTTAGCAGAGCGCCATCGTCCAGCGGCTAACAGCTAACAGCTAACAGCTAACAGCTAACTAAATAGAATAAATAACCACGATAATAATCTCCTGCTTTAATTCCACCCCGTTCAAACGGCTACTTTCAGGCGAGGACATACTTTTAACATAGGATATAAACTCGACTGTTAGGTACCAAAAATGATGTAAAAAAACCCTGACAGTATCGACTATCAGGGCTTTTGTTAAACAGTTTCAACGAGTAAGGTTACGCTGCTTAGGTTACGATTTTGATTTTAAATTTTGGATAGCAACCACTGCTTAGTCTTCTCATCCGTAAATGCACCATCAACGCTGTTACGATAAATGTGGGCATAATCATCAGCCGATAGACCGAATTGTTCAATGACCTTTTGCACTTCTTTAGTCATGGTCGTGTTCGATACTGTGCGATTGTCTGTATTAATCGTCACAGGAATGCCTTGTTGACGAAACGATTCAATTGGGTGGTCAGCAAGATTCTCAACCGCTTTGGTTTGTACGTTACTGCTTGGGCAGGTTTCAAGTGCTATTTGCTTGCTGTGAACAAGATCAAATGCCGCTTGATGGGTCGTAATATGGATACCATGCCCGATACGTTCAGCGCCGAGCATAGTAATCGCATCAAAGACGTTCTGTCCTTCACCTTGCTCGCCGGCATGAATCGTGACATTAAGCCCTTGCTCTTTAGCGTACTGAGCGAAAGGAATAAATTTCTCACAGAAACCAGGTTCTTCACCGCCTGCAAGATCAAATGCCGCCACACCTTGACCTACGTACTGAGCTCCTACATCGATGACGGCTTTAATATCATCGGTCGGCATATGGCGCAGCAAAGATAAAATAATGTTTCCTTTGATGTCGTAAGCCGCCTCTGCACGCTTCATGCCGGTAACAACACTGGCAATAATCGCATCAATCGTTAGATCTTGTTCGCGGTGAAGCAGAGGGCCAAAGCGCACTTCCATATATTTTACGTTTTCTAATGCCGCATCTTCATAAACTTCAAAGGCAATACGCTCGATCGCTTCTTTGGTTTGCATCACAGACAATGGCAAATCAAAGCGCTTTAGATACTCCATCAGATCGGTACAAGTCTCTGGTGCAATCATCAGATCACGAATCACGTCCACATCGGTACTTGGTAACGACACACCTTGCTGCGCGGCAAGTTCAATAATCGTTTCTGGTCTGACACTACCATCGAGGTGACAATGCAGATCAATTTTTGGTAATGCGTGGTAATTCATTCTAACTCTCACTCTTTTTATTTTTAAACGATGATATTTTTTACTCATTAAATAGCGTAGCGCATACTTTGAGCAGCAAACATACACGAATCAATGACCCCTTGCACACGCAAAAAACCACGCAAACGTATGCGCTCAAAAAATAATAAGTCGCCCTGCTTCACTATTATGGGACACGATGTACAAGCATTTGGATTTAGACGAGAATCAATGATAATGTTACATGTAACATTATCATTGATTCGTCAGGCATAATACAGTGGAACAAAAAGGTCGTCCCACCCTACAAGACATCGCCGATCAAGTTGGCGTAACAAAAATGACGGTATCGCGCTTCATGCGTAATCCCGACTCAGTGGCACTTAAAACGCGAGTCAAGATTGCCAAAGTTGTAGAGGAAGTGGGGTATATCGAGAACAGAGCGCCAGCGATGCTATCTAAGTCATCAAGTAAAGCGATTGGGATTTTATTGCCGTCGCTCTCTAACCAAATTTTCGCATCATTTGTTCAAGGCATCGAGGCGGTCACTAAAGCGCACGGATACGATACATTGATTGCTCATTTTGGTTACGATGAACAAGAGGAAGAAAACAAGGTCGCCTCATTACTATCTTATCAAGTCGATGCGCTCATTCTAACGGAAAGCCACCACACAAAACGCACCCTACAAATGATTAAAACCGCTAACATCCCAGTGGTTGAGACCATGGAATTGCCCGAGAACCCGATTGATATGGCCGTTGGGTTGGATCATATTGAAGCATCTTATCAAGCCGTAAAACAGATGATCATCAAAGGGCGAACGTCGATAGCCTACTTTGGTGCACGGCTAGATACCCGTACTCAACTTCGTATGCAAGGTTACGATAAGGCCATGAGCGAAGCTGGGTTAGAGATTAAACATATCCTAACAGGCTCGCACTCTAGCTTCTCTCTAGCCTCTGAACTGCTTGATATGGCATTAGCACAATACCCTGATATCGATGGCGTATTTTGCACCAATGATGACCTGGCAATTGGCACTATCTTAACCGCGCAGCAACGAAATATTTTAGTTCCTGACGACCTCGCGGTAGTGGGTTACAACGCATTAGATATCGGACAAGCGATTCACCCTAGGCTCATCAGTGTTGACACGCCTCGCTACGAAATTGGTGAAAAAAGCGCACAGCTACTCATTGCCGCTTTAAAAGGAGAACGTCCAAAACAACGGAGTTACGACTTGGGACACCAATTAACAACAGGAGATAGCCTCTAAAACCATAATCTCAATCGCTATCCTCTCGGTAATCGTATTTTCAGTAAGCACGTGTTCGATATCCACAATAGGTAGCATAGCCTTGCTGCCTATTGTCACACAATGTGACACCATCTATACAGACTCAGACATTCCCTACACAGAGATAAACACACCAAATCATTATAATACTGCGCAAATAACAACGTCCTTATAAATACAATTTTAAAGAATAGGTTTAAGAATGAAAAAAGCAGTGGCTCTAGCACTATGTACCGTATTTGCCTCAAGCGCTTATGCAGGCGCAACTGACTCAGGTATCTATATTGGTGGTGGGTTTGGCCTTACAGAAAGTAAGATGGAAAATGTCGATGAATCTCGCGTTCCAACAATGGATGGTGAGCGAGCGTTGAAAGTGTACGGAGGCTATCAATTCAACCGTATCGTGGCAATTGAAGCCGGTTATACGCATTACGGTAAATTAAGTACGTCGTCAGACACCGATGCTTCCGCGAGCCCAACTAGCTTGTCGTTAGCGGCAAACCTTGGCTACACGTTCGATATCGGTCTTCGCCCATTTGCGACAATCGGTTTATCCCGAGTTGGAATGGAGCTCAAAGATAACGGTCAAACAAAAGATGACTGGGCTACTGGGTTGCGTTATGGCGTGGGGGTTGAGTACTCACCTCAAATGATTGACGGCCTTGCGATGCGCCTTGCTTACGAAATAGATGCATTCAATGTAGAAGTGGCACCAGACAACACCGACGTATTTACTGTTGGTGGCCTATATCTAGGCGCTTCATACAAGTTCTAATCCGTCATCGCTAGATGAGTAACTAAAAAGACCGCTGAACATTCAGCGGTCTTTTTTATTTCAGAGTCACGGTTACCACATCAAATCATCGGGTATCGCGTATTCTGCGTATGGGTCATCTTCCGCTAGGACTTCTTCTTTAACATCATTCTCGAGTACTGTCGTCGAATCACGTTCAGCAATTTTCTTCGCCACAATCGTCGGAATCACAACGTAAGTCTCTTCATAACGCGCAATCGATAAGATGCCTTTCGCTAACTGATCTCGCGTCTCTTGCACGACGTACAGGGATTTCACTAGGTTACCATCCGTGAAATTGTATTTAATATCACCGTGCTTGTTGTCTATCTTGTTCATATTGAGCAGCTGCTTAACCTGAGCAAGAATTTCCTTGCTCAATACCAACTCATCACGCTCTTTATTCAGCTGTTTATCACGCTCAACCTGCGCGGCTTTATTTTCTTCCACAGCGGCTTTAGCTTCACGGGCTTGAACACGTGACTTCTTTGAGCCTTTCTTGGCTTTTTTCAGTTTCTTCTCGTTAACTAAACCAGCTTTTAGCATCTGTTCTTGGAGACTTAGTTTGGACATAAATAACAGGCCTATAAAAATTTTCATTATCTGCTGCGATGATCCCAAGAAATGACGCGTTGAGCAAGCCTGAATAGCAACTTTCCTGCTATGTATAGATAAGAGTAACTGAAACCACTCGCGTAAAACCATCGCATAAAGCAATTGTACAAAAACAATGACACAAAACAAAAAGAGCCTGCCAAGATAAACTCAAGCAGGCTCTACAAATGACTCAGACAAGCCGTGGGTTCATCTGGCTCTTTGATATTTGAATATATGGACGGGTAATCAAACGCTTTCTATACGATAAAGCTTGCGCCTTCTTGTGCACTCGATACGGTATTGCGCATCACTGAGAATAGGTTGCGCCCCCACTCTTGTTGTTGTGATTCCGTATTTACCACCGCCGGCGTTCGTCCTGTCATATCGGTCAGGTTTTCTAACGTTCCTGTCTGACAATCTAAGCGAATTATGTCGCCTTCTTGCACTAACCCAATCACGCCGCCGCGCACCGCTTCTGGTGACATATGAATGGCCGATGGAATCTTACCTGATGCGCCCGAGAGACGGCCATCGGTGACAAGAGCCACTTGATGCCCTGCTTTTTGAATATTCCCTAAAATCGGCATCAGTTTATGCAGTTCAGGCATACCGTTTGCCGCGGGGCCGTTATGCGTCACCACAATCATGCAATCTTGATTGAGCTCACCATCATGGTACGCTTTTTCAACATCATGCTGAGATCGAAACACCTTGGCAGGCGCTTCAATCAGCCGATAATCTTCCGATACCGCAGAGACCTTAATGACCGACGTCCCCAAGTTCCCATTGAGTACTTTCGTCCCACCACTTTGACTAAACTGCTCATCTAATCGTGAGATCACAGCGCCATCCGTCGATTCCTCAACAGGCGTCCAAATCAATTCTTCACCTTGTAAACTTGGCAGCGACATTTGGGAAGCAAATGACCCAAACACAGGTTGAACATCTCGGTGCAGTAAGGATTCCGAATCTAGACGTTTCAGTAATGCAGGTACCCCACCTGCGTCATGGAAGGCGTTCACATCAGCCGGGCCATTTGGATAGACTTTAACCAGTAACGGCACGACATCTGACAGGTCGCTCATGTCCTGCCACGTTAAAATAATACCTGCCGCTTTTGCGACCGCAACCATATGAATGGTGTGATTCGTAGAACCACCGGAAGCAAGCAGTGCAATCACACCATTGACGATATTCTTTTCATCCACCACTTTATACAACGGTCGATAATTTGGCGTAGCCTTCGCCATTGAGGCTATCGATACCGCTGCAGACTTTGTCAATGCACGTCGCAGCGCGGTATCGGGTTGAACAAACGCCGATCCCGGTAACATCAATCCCATGGATTCAAAAACAAGCTGGTTGGTATTGGCAGTGCCATAAAAGGTGCAGGTTCCCGGTGAATGATAGGCGCTGCATTCCATCTTTAATAACGCATCATCACCCACTTCACCCGAAACATATTTCTGGCGAACGTCGACTTTTTCTTCGTTACTGATGCCTGTTTTCATTGGCCCAGCAGGGACGAAAGCGGTGGGTAAATGACCGTAAGTCAGTGCGCCCATCAATTGCCCCGGCGCAATTTTGTCACAAATACTGAGCAGTAATGTGGAATCAAATACGTTGTGACTCAGTGAAATCGCCGTGGCTTGTGCAATCACATCGCGAGAAAAGAGCGACATGTCCATACCCGGTTGGCCCTGCGTCACGCCATCGCACATCGCTGGCACGACGCCCGCGACTTGCGCGGTATGACCATACTCAGACAGCGCCACTTTAATCTCTTGTGGATACCCTAAATACGGTTGGTGTGCGCTCAGCATATCGTTGTACGACGACACCAAACCAACGTTTGAACGAGTAAAATTGAGGATTTGATCTTTTTCACTCTGACAAGAAGCAGCGACCGCGTGAGCCAAGTTACCACATGACAACTGAGTACGGCCTTTGCCTAGCGACTCCTGGCGCTTCATCGACTCAAGATACTGACTTCTTAACACTTTACTGCGCTCAATAATGCGTGAGGTGACCTCTCTGACTACTTGATTAACCACGTGAAACCTCCAGAGCAATCGCTGCTTTCGTTACCACTTCATCCATCGTACAGTCGATATCTACAACCACCGTCTGTGGTTCAGTATCTGGGCGTTCCAACGCATCAAACTGACTTTTCACCATATTTTCTTTCATAAAGTGGCCTGAGCGATTACGCATACGCTCAAGGATCAAATCATAACTACCATCTAAAAATAGAAAAGTAACATGTTCATTACCCTCTCGAATTTGATCTCGGTAATGGCGTTTTAATGCAGAGCAAACAATGATGCCGTGTTCATTTTTGCTTTCAAGGCTATAGGCCGCATCGCGGATACGCTCCAACCAAGGGGCACGATCATCGTCGTTAAGTGGCTCACCTGATCCCATTTTTTGAATATTCGCTCGTGGATGAAGATCATCACCATCGATAAACTTTCGGCCCAATTTCTGCGCCAACATTGCCCCTATTGTGGTTTTTCCTGATGCGCACACGCCCATCACTATTACACTGCTACCCGCCATATTCTTATCCCCTAATCCAAGCCTATGTTGAATCCTGATTTTAATTAATTCGTCAATATGGGTTTATATTATGCATGTTACTGGTAACATGTTACCAGTAACTTAAATAAGTGTGAGCTACGACACAATTAATTATTTCCCAAGCAGAACATGGATCGGCTAATCGTAGATATAGAAGCGTATATCATCACATTGAAAACACCTCGACAAACCTTGTTTTTTCACAACAATTCAATTGGTTACACATAAAAACTACGTTGTATAATTTCGACTATGTATCGTAAAACCAAGTGGCACGTTACGTCGGCTTTCTCAATGATGATTAACCTTAGAGAAGTCTTAGCTCGTTTTTGTCTCTTAACCACCAGCGTACTTCGTGTATAGGTAAACTTGCTTCGTGCTTCGTGCTTCGTGCTTCGTGCTTCGTCAGAGGGTTGAGCTAAACGTTAAGCCACCTCTCAATCACGGGTAAACAGTATTGCTGGAAAAAACAAAATCCTTTATTGTTAATCAATTGTTTCAACTCAGCACTTAACCACTATGTCACTGGATTTTCTACAGCTTTTATTGCTTTTTAGTGCCGGAGTTTTCGGTGGCATTCTAAATTCGATTGCCGGTGGCGGCAGCTTTATCACCTTCCCTGCCCTCATCTTCGTTGGCATTCCTCCTATTATTGCTAACGCGACCAACACCTTTGCTTCTTGCGCCGGTTACCTCAGTGGGACTTTTGCGTTTCGCCGCGAGATCATCAAAGACCGCTCCAATCTGATCAAAATCGTATTGCTCAGTGTTTTCGGTGGCTTCAGCGGTAGTTTGTTGCTGATCTACACAACGGAGCAGCAATTTTTGTATGCGGTACCGTGGCTTTTACTCGCGGCTACCCTGTTGTTTATCTTTGGCGATAAAGCTAACCGAGCACTGCAAAAACTTTCGACTGGTGATACTCATCATGGTGGATTCATCACTGTTTTTCTTGGCTTGTTTTTGTTCTCTGTCGGGGTGTTTGGCGGATTTTTCAACGCTGGGTTAGGTGTAATTGGGTTGAGCTACCTCGCGATTGCAGGCTACCGCGACATCAATCTCATGAACGGGCTAAAACTACTGATCTCGACGTGTGCTTCTGCAATGGCCATCGTTATTTTTATTTTTACCGATTTGATTGACTGGAGCTCAGGGCTTACCGTCATGCTAGGTACATTAACAGGCGGCTATTTCGCGGCGCATTTCTCCCAACAGGTGCCTCAAATCATTGTGCGTCGCTTTGTTACCTACAGTTCCATATCCATCACCCTGTATTTCTTTTACAGCACCTACCTATAAACGAGCATTATCTCTCGTCTGGGTTTATGCCTTCTTTACCTAACTCAGGCTGTCTTCTGACATTGCCGTAACCTTAAGTAAACTGGATATGTTACTCATATCCGCTAGCCTAATTACTATCAATACCCTTTATTTGAGGTCTACATGTCTGTACGAAGTCTTCTTCTTTTGTCTATCGTTTCTAGTACCGTGATAGCAAAACCTGATCCCTTTCCTACCTTACCTAATAGTGAGGGTGACAACTTTATGGTGAGCGCCACCAATCCTTATGTCACGAGTACTGGCTATTCTATTTTGAAACAAGGGGGCAATGCGATTGATGCGATGGTCGCCATGCAGCTTGTCATGGGTGTGGTCGAACCGGATATGACCGGCATTGGTGGGGGCACGTTTGCTCTTTACTATGACAATAAAAACAAAAGCTTCACCGCTTACGACGGCCGTGATGCGGCGCCCGCCAGTGCAACGCCGGACATGTTTTTAGACAGCAATGGTAAAGCCATCAGCCGCAACGATATACTTGGCCCACGCTCGGTCGCAATTCCTGGGACGCTCAAACTGCTTTACAGCACGCACAAGGAACATGGCAAACTCGATTGGCAACAGTTGGTGCAGCCCGCCATCAACTACGCTGAAAATGGCTACGCGATGAACAGCTATACCTACGACATCGTCGTTCGTGAAAAAACGCGACTCATCCATGATCCAGAAATCAAGGCGCTGTATTGGGACGATAAAGAAATACGCCCAACCGGCACGAAAATGACCAACCCCAAAATGGCGGCAACACTGAAAAAGATTGCAACTGAAGGTGACCGCTACATGTACCAAGGCGCATTTGGACAACATATCGTCGACACCGTCAACGCTCGCCTCAAAGACAACGAAAGTAAGCTCACCCTAAAAGACTTCACCGACTACAAAGTAAAGCAGCGCGATATTGTGAAATCTGGTTACCGAGGGCACGACATCGTCTCCTTTGGTTACCCTGCCTCAGGGGGAGTATTGGTTTCTCAATCTCTGGATATGTTGGAAAAGTCCGACATTGCCAATATGCCCTATACCAATGCCGAACCATGGCGACTAATGGTTGAAGCCATGCGACTTGCAAAAGAAGATCGCATCGCCTACGCCGGGGATCCTAGCTATGTCGATACACCAGTAAAAGAGCTGCTAGCCGAGGGTTACATCGATGATCGCTATGAAATGATCCCAGAAGAAGGCGCAGGGAAATCCAAAGACATCACACCAGGAAAGGTGAGCGATACGGTTCCTGCTAATCATGAAGGATTTGAAAGCCAAGATACCGGACATATCTCGATTGTCGATAGTGAAGGCAATGCCATAGCCATGACCAGTACTGTTGGCACCGGGATGGGTTCGGGTGTGATGGTTGATGGTGTATTACTCAATGCGCAAATGGCCAATTTTTCTTCTATCCCAACGCTTAATGGTAAGCCAGTTCAAAATGCCATTGAAGCAGGTAAACGCCCACGATCAGCCATCACCCCTCTTATGGTGATGGATCCAAACGGCAAACTAAGGTTGGTTGTTGGTAGCCCGGGCAGTTCACAGATCCCTGGCTATGTGCTGAAAACCATTGTGGGGGTGTTAGATTGGGATCTGTCGGCTCAAGCCGCTATCGACTTACCCAATATTCAGTACGGCACCAAGATTGATCGCACCAAGCCTTACAACCCAACCGGGCTTTTGGTTGAAAAACGCACTTTTGCGGAATCACTTGTGCCTGAATTTACTGAGATGGGGTACAAGGTTCATGTTATTCCTGTTGTGAGTGGGCTTAATGCCATTGAGCTAAAAGACGGCAAAATTTACGGCGCGTCAGACCGACGCCGAGCGTCGACGTCTTTGGGTGAATAACGTCACCTCGTCCAGTCGAACGTAAAAAAGCACGCCCTGTTAAAGAGGGAGTGCTTTTTTCATTGGTTATAGGGTGCCCGTTTTACCGGGCTAATCGAGGCAATCGATTATTTGAATGAGTAGTGTGCACCAACACCCGCAGATAAATCGGCTTTCGTCTGTTTACCCGCCGTTTCATAAGCGGTGGTAAATGAAGCACTCCAAGACTCGTTGAAGCGGTATGCACCACCAATCGCTAATGCTTGCTTGCTTCCCGCCGCACCGATACCAGCACCAACCGCAAACTCACCAACATCGTAAGCAACAGGACGGGCGTTAGTGACCGCATGCATGGTTGCTTTCACACCGTCATAGCGCTCTTTCATTTCTTCGCCTTGTTGCTTAAGCGCAACCTCAAGATTATCGATTCGACCGCTGTTTTGAGCAATTGCAGCCGTATTGTCAGCAATAGAGGCTGTATTTTTATTTGGTGGAGTAGGCTTGCTTGGCGGAGTAGGAGCGCCAACACCGTAGTCAGGATCATTATTACCAGTATCGCCATTGATGATTCGACCATTGGCATCTTTCGCATTCTCTACGCCCCAACGATTTTCGTCATGCTCTGCGATAGCATCATCAACCGCGATACGCATATCTGATTTAGATTGGAAGCCAAGCTTGACTGCGTCTACGTCCGTCGCGTTCTTGAACTCATCAGAATTGCGGATAGACTTAAGACCTTCGTTCATCAAGTGGTCATGAGCAGACAATGTACCGTTTTTGTCAGACTTAGATGCGAACTTATCAGTATCACCTATCGGATTACCGCCATTTTTGATGACTTCAACAGCATATTTTTCTGCTGCTGCTTTACGTGCTTCTGGGCTCTCAGCTTTGAAGTAATCGCTAACCGTCTTGTTCCCTGAGTTGGCGCCAATAAGAGCACCAGAGCCTTGAATAAGCGCATCATCCTGCTTGTTACCATTGCCAGGCTTGTCGAAGTCATAACCCTTATCAACAGCAAAAGCAGAACCAGCAGAAAGAACAGAGATAAGAGTTAGTGCGATAGTAGATTTTTTCATTTTAAATAGTCTCAATAAATATATTGAGCCGTCCGTTGCATCACGTAATCTTCCGAACCCTTCGTTAGATATAAATAAGTTCAATGAACTAGGTGTCTAGTACATTTCGGTTGTGGACTATACGGAATGAAATCGAATGGGTTAAAATGGTATCTATTAACAGATCGGTTAGTTATTTATGAAATGTTTTGTTACATGGTTGCCATCAGTATTATCTTTTGTATAAACACAAAAAAGCCGAGCTTTCGCTCGGCTTTGGGTGGTTATCGCTTGGGGAGAATCGATAACTAATGTTGAACTTTTCGATTAAACGATACGTAAACCGCCTTGAGCGATAGCAAAACGACGGGCACGAGTGTAAGACAATGCGTTTGTGATGCCTTCACCGGTTGGACCAGCGATGGTGAACGTTGACGTCCCTTCTGCGTTGTAACCGACACCCGATAGTGTTGGGCCGTTATGAGCGAAGATTGTTGTGTTGATTGCACGACCGAACTTCGTCACGTTCTCGATGTTGCCAGAGTAGATGCAAGAAGAGTGCTTGTTGCCACGCTCTGCCGCAACGGCGCGCTCAACCGCTTCATCGATGTTTGCACAACGAACAACAGGCAGTACTGGCATCATTTGCTCAACGTGGACCAGCGGGTGATCGTTCTCAACAACCATAACGGCTAGACGAGTATCAGAGTCAATACCGATTGATTTCAAGATGTCACTTGCATCTTGACCAACGTGCTCTTTCACTGGATGCCATACACGAGCGATTTCTTGTGCTGTACATGGCATAGCGCCGTCAATTTCATCCATCGTTAGGATTTCAGACGTCAGCTTCTCAGCTTCATCTGCAGACAGTACGTAAGCGCCCGTGGTTTCGAGTTTCGCTAGGAACTCATCAGCAACTGAATCTTCAACGAAAACTTCTTTCTCACCGATACACAATAGGTTGTTATCGAAAGATGCACCGCCGTATACGCCAGCCGCCGCTAGGTCTAAGTTAGCAGAAGCGTCTACGATGACGGGTGGGTTACCCGCGCCCGCGCCGATACCTTTCTTACCAGATTGTAAAATCGCTTTCACTAGACCAGGGCCACCCGTACCAACCAACATGTTGATCAGTGGAGATTTAGCGATTTCGTTAAGCGTTTCTAGCGTCGGCTCTTTAACCATCGTAATAAGGTTCGCTGGGCCGCCCGCTTCAACGATAGTTTTGTTTAGCATATCAACCATCACCGCTGACACGACTTTTGAAGATGGGTGAACGTTGAACGTGACTGCGTTACCAGACGCTAGCATGGAGATCGCGTTGTTCACGATAGTTTCTGTTGGGTTAGTGACTGGCGTCACTGCACCAATAACACCGTATGGTGCACGCTCTTCTAAAGAGATACCGTGATCACCCGACCATACCTTCGTTTCTAGAACTTCCGTACCCGGCGTTTTTACTGCGGCTAACTGATGCTTTGCGACTTTCTCTTCTACACGGCCTAGCTTTGTTTCTTCACGAACCATTTTTGCAAAGTCTTCTGCACGCGCCAATACTGCTCCACGAATGGCAGTAAGGATAGCTTCGCGACTTTCTTTTGTAGAGGTAGCATAAAACTCAACTTGAGCGTTATGCGTTGCTTCAATCGCAGCGTCCACTGTCGCGAATACACCTTGGGCGTTATTCAAATCAAAAGACATAGTCATTACCTTATAAAGAATCAGTGGCTAGGCACTGTAGTTAATATTGTTTAGCTAATCGTTAGCTATTGCGCTTTCTTGGTAAAATGAGTGTGTGAGCGCACCAAGAAAGTGATTGCAATTTAATCGAATAAACAAAGTGGGTAATGTCACTCAGTGTCAAAAACATTGAACGAATTGTTATTGATTTGTGACACAGATCCGTTTGAAAACTTGACAAGTACAATGGGGAATAATGAAAGGGGCAAGACATAGATGATACTTATTAAATCATATACTTGCAAAGATTAACCGTATCTAAATCATCGAAAAAAGTCTCCTAGACACTTTAGAGCAATAATCCCAAAACACAACCCACACCCACCCCTCATGAATAAAGTAACGTTAATGCAACACAATAAGCCTCAATGCGTAAGATTTATTGACGGTGGGTGACGTGATGGTTTTACAAACAATCGATACCATGATTATCAGTTAAAGCACTTATAAATTTGAATTCCAATTCGAT
This sequence comes from Vibrio sp. 10N.261.51.F12, assembly GCF_041471725.1. Lineage (NCBI taxonomy): Bacteria > Pseudomonadati > Pseudomonadota > Gammaproteobacteria > Vibrionales > Vibrionaceae > Vibrio > Vibrio sp. 10N.261.51.F12. The sequence goes on from NZ_JBFROV010000036.1 coordinate 177,469, forward strand.
AGAGGCAAGATATGAAGCATCAAGTTCGTTTAGAAGAATCTGTAAACCACTTAAGTATGGTCCTAGAAGAGCAACAGCAACTTCTTAAAGAACATAAAGCAAATATGAACTATGCCGAACGTCTTCACACTATTCTTACCCCTACTGATGAGCTCACTACTCAAGGTGATGATCTACTGATCGGCGGCTGTAGAGCCACTGACCTTATCGAGCAATACGGCAGTCCACTATTCGTACTAAGCGAAGATACCCTCCGTAACAACCTGCGCCGCGTTAAAAATGCATTTAGCAACTACTGGCCACAGCCGGTTAATGTCATGTTTGCCATCAAATCAAACACTAACTTCGCCGTTCGTGCTATTTGCAACGAAGAAGGCGTTGGCGGTGACTGTTTCGGCCCCGGTGAAGTTGAAGCCACACATTACGCCGGTGCAGACCCAAAAACCATCGCTCTTAATGGCACGGTGAAGCCTGAACTCGCAATCCGCAAAGCGATTGAATACGGCTACGCCGTTCACCTCGATTCTTACGAAGAAATTGAAGTCGTTGAGCGTATTGCTCGCGAAATAAAGCCGACAGAAAAGGTACTCATTGGTGTTCGCCTAAAAGTACTTCCAGAAGACTTCTTTGGTGACTTCACTGCCGACGCTTACCCATTTCCAGATTTCAAAGGCGCAATGAAATGGATCAAGTTTGGTCTTCTAAAAGAAGAAGCAAAGAAAATCATCAATAAAGTCAAAGACATTGACCTTTTTGAATTCTACGGTTTTCACACTCACTTAGGCCGATTTTCAAAAGACCCATCGGGTTGGGATGCCTTATATCGCCAATATGCCCGTGACATTATTGACATCTCTCGCGCATGTGAAGTTCAGCCATTCATGATGGATCTTGGTGGAGGTTGGCCACGTGAGCGAGAGCCTGAATGCCGCAGCAAAGACAATCAAATGAATACTAACACCATCGAGGACTACGCCAAGATCGTATGCCAAGGTATGTTAGAAGAATTCAATCGTGCCAGCTTTGCACTTCCACAGTTGTGGTTAGAGCCTGGTCGTTATATCGCAGGCAATATAGGTACATTGCTAACGTCAGTTTACGTAGTCAAAGACGACCAAGAAATGGACTATACCTACACCATGGTCGATGCATCAACGTATCTAGCAACGCTGGTAGAATCCCAAGAGTCGAAAAACTGGGTATTACCAGCCACCAAGATGACACACACGTTGCAGCAAAAACCAACTGAAATTGCAGGACCAATCTGTATCCCTTCCATTTGGGAAAGCGGAGCAAAAATGCCGGCTCTTAAACCTAAAGATATCCTCGCGATTATGGATGTAGGTCATTATGCTGAATCGCAAGCGAGCCAGTTTAATTCACTTCCTCGCCCCGCAACGGTGTTAGTCAAAGAAGGCCAAGCGGAGTTGATTAAACGCGCAGAAACCGTCGAAGACGTGTTTGCAACACAAATCCTTCCGGAGCGTTTTAAGAAGAAGACGACGACGGTAAAGAAAAAGGCGACGAGAAAAACGGCGGTAAAAAAACCAGCAACCAAGCCAGCAAC